>JALVDI010000410.1 GCA_027009115.1 Polyangiaceae bacterium
TCGAGGTGTCGGCGAAGCCGGCCCCTCGGTCTTCGAAGACCACTCCGGTGGCGGTCCCCGCGCTCGCCTCCCGTCGGAGGCCAACGGAGCACCAGGTCTCAGCGCCGGCGACCGAGCAGGTGCGGGCGCTAGTGACAAAGCCAGCGACGCTCGCCTCGACGGTGTAGGTCCCATCGGGGACATCGAAGCTCCAGAACCCGTCGGCGTCCGCGGTGACTGCCGCGCCGGTCTCGACGACGCGTACGGACGCACCGGCGAGGCGCCGCGAGGTATCCTCGAGGCCGACACCGACGTCCTCGAAGGCGACGCCGCGAAGCTGGCCGCGGCCTGGCGCCGGTTCGGAGGGACCCGGTGCGGGCGCGGCAGGGGCCGCACGACCCAGGCTCCCCAGGATTGCGCGGAAGTGCGCCTCGGCCATTCGTTGGCGCTGCGCCGGGTCGCGGAGCCGGGAAGCGTCCGCGCCGCAGTTGTTGATGAACGCCGTCTCCGAGAGGCTCGCCGGCATGGAGGTCCGGCGGAGCACCGCGAAGTTGGCGCTCTTGAGACCGCGGTTACGCAGCCCCCACGCCGCGAGCATCTCGTCCTGGACGCGACGGCCGAGGTCGCGGCTCGCCGACGAGGCCGAGGTGTAGACGAAGGTCTCGGTGCCGGTCGCCGGTGTGCCTGCGTTGGAGTTGGCGTGGATGCTCACGAAGCGCGTCGCGCCGCGGTCGTTGGCGAAGCGGGCGCGGGTCGAGAGCCCGACGCTGCGGTCGTCCTCGCGGGTCATGTACACGGTCAGCCCCTCGCGGCGCAGCAGGTCGCGTGTGCGCCGTGCGATGTCGAGGACCACGTCTTCCTCTTCGAGGGAGCAACCCACAGCACCGGGGTCGCTACCGCCGTGACCCGGATCGAGGACGATGACCTGCGCCGAGAGCGGAAAAGTCCAGAGAAGAAGCACGACGAGGGCGAATGGACGAGACATGCGCCCTGGCCGCTGTGCAACCGTCGTACCGTCCCAGAACCGCACAGAGAGCGCCGCCTGTGGACACGAGTCCGCACCCCTGAGGGAGGGATGGGCTCGACCCTGAACGAAACCTGGACGGCCTGGCCGAGGAGCCGTTCCGGTGCGGTGTCGAGGCCATGTCGCCTTTTTGCCTACAGCGTGGGATGTCGTCGCTTGGCAGGCCGCGAGTCAAGAAGCGCTCAGAGCGGTACCTGCGGGCGGTCCTTGTGCCGCCGATAGAGGATGAGCACGCGACCAACGGTCCCCACCAGGTGGGCCCCGCATTGCTGTGCGAGCCACGGTCCGGCCTCTTTGCGGTCCGCCGGCGCGCTCTCCAGGAGCTTCACCTTGATCAGCTCGTGCCGCTCCAAGGCTTCGGCAACGGCATCGACCACGGCCTCGCCAAGGCCCTGCTGCCCGACCCGCACCAGGGGCTGGAGGTGGTGCGCGAGTCCGCGCAGCTTCTTGCGCTGGGCGCCGGTCAAGTCCGCACGGGGTCGTCGCTGCATCCCTGCTCTCCTCCGCTATCCGTCCCTTGAAGTATCGCCCGTGATGGATCGCGCTCGCGAGGGTGCTCCTTGCGTGATGCAGCCGAGGCGCACCAGGATCCTCGCCGGGTCGACGAGGGCCCCGGGGTGGCACGGATCGAGCCATCCGTCCATCGAAGCGTGCTGCAGCGCGACGAGGGTGCCCTCGGGGACTTCGCAACCGCCGTCCGCCAGCGCCAGAGCCGACGCCAAGGACTCGACGGTCGCCGGACGCCGGCTGAGGGCTTCGGTGACCCGCCGGTGCACCGGTTCGCCGAGTGCCCGCTGAGTGCGGACCAGAGCGTACAGGAACGGCGCTCTATCCTGCGCGTCTTCCGCGCCACTGAGCATGGCGAGCGAAAGCGGCGCGACTTCTCGGTCCGCTTCGTCGAAGCGGGCGGCGATCAGCGCCGCTGCTCGCGCGGCCTCGGGGTCGCGGCCGCGGCGTGCCACGCGCAGCAGGGCCGGCAGGGCAGCGACGAAGGCCGAACGGACAGGCCCGTCACCCAACGAGCGTGGGGGGGCGTCGGCCGTCGCCAACACCGTGAGCAGCCGGCGCAGCAAGGCGGAGCTCGCCGGGTAGCTCCTGCCGGTAGCGAGAGCGAAGAGGTGCGGTAAGGCTTCGGCGGCGTCGGCGGTCAGTGCGCCCTTGCGCAGCACGTAGGAGTAGATCGCGTCGAGCCCGCGCATCCGCTCCGTCGCGTCGGCGGAGCTAAGGAGCACGACCAGCTTTTGCGTCGCTACGGACGCGCGCGGCAAACCGCTTGCGAGCTCTGGATCGAGGAGGTGGGCGTGACTCATGACGGGCCGTCGTGTCGTCGGTTCAGGGCATGAAACGAGCGGAGCCCTCCGTCGATCGCGAGGGCGCGGCCGGCCGCGATCGGAGCACCCCGAGCTTCCGAAGCGGTTCGGGCTCCTGCCCGCGTCCGGTTCACTCCGAACCCTCGACGAGCTCGGGAGGAAAGATGGGGGAATCGTCCGGGCGGGGGCCGACCGGGGGCCGACTGGCCCGTCGCCACTCGTCGCGCGGATCCCGGAGCCAGGCCGCG
>JALVDI010000411.1 GCA_027009115.1 Polyangiaceae bacterium
TCCCGCCGAGCTGTACGGTCGAGCTCGACGGTCCGACCCGGGACCCGATGCTCTTCCAGGTCCGCTTCGATGGCGGCCCGCTGATCCCTCGCAACATGAGCCACAGCAGCGGCTGGGACTACGACCCGGCGACGAACACCATCACCTTCTATGGGGCCGAATGCGCCCAAGTGCAGTCGGGGAGCGTGACCAACATCGAGGTCGACTTCGGCTGCCCCGGCCCCCTCATCTGACGCAAGATCTGACGCAAGGAGTGGGCGGGCGCGTGCGGTCAGGCGCGCGCCAGGCGCTGCGCCTCTTCGAAGAGCAGCACCAGCCCGTCGGTCACCGGCCGCGGCGGGTCTCCGAGGTTGCGGAAGGGGGCCACGAGCTCTTCCATCTCGTGGACGACCTTCGCCAGATCCGCGAAGCCGTAGGAGCCCGCGGTCCCGGCGAGGTTGTGCGCGGACGTCCAGAGCTCGGAGCAGTCCTGGGGTGAACCGGTTCGGAGCGCGTCGCGCAGGGACGTCTCAAGGGCTGCGAGCTGCGCTTCGAGCCGCGACCGGTAGCTGTCGCGCAACGCCCGCAGTCGCTCGTCCAGGGCACGGCTCACGTCGCCACGATCCCGCAAGCTCGGTCGGTCCGCAAGCCTCCCGCGCCCAGGGAGGCCGGCACCGAGCTCCTATGGCATGATGACGACCCGCACCCCCAAGCGCCTGCAAAGGACCCTGAGCTTCCGTGTGGCCGAGTGGCTGTTCCAGCGTGCGAGGAGCACCAGCGTCTTGTAGGAACCCGCACGCAGGGCAGCCTGAAGGCGGCGGAGGTCCCCGTTTCCTCCATAATGTGGGCTCTTGAAGAGGGTGACCTTCGGTGCGGCGATCAGGCCGGAGCGAAGTCGCCCGTCGCCTCCAAAGACCGCCACGGGGTGAGTCGCGACGACTACCATGCGTACGTCCCTCCGCGTGCCTCGAACTTGGCCTGGTCGAACCCGACCGCTGCGAGGGCGCGCTGAACCCCGACTTCGAGGATCGGCGGGCTGGTACGGTGGATGCCGTCGGTGTTGCCGTAGAAGCGCCCGAGCGGATCCACCATCACGTAGGAGTCCGTCATGGCGTCGTTGTCCTCCGCGATCGCCGGGAAGCCTTCGGATGCGAGGTGCGCGTGGCGTTTGAGGAAAGCTTCGAACTGCTGTGCGGTGATCAGCAGCGGCTCGACCCGCCCGTCGTTCTGACCCACGACGCGGAGTACCTGGAAGACCTTCCAGCGCTCCGGGGCGATGCGCCGGACCAGGCCGCTCATGTCCTCTTGCCAGTTCAGCGCGGTGACGACCGTGTTCATCTTCACCCGGACACCATGCGCGCGACAGCGGTCGGCGAGATGTACCGATCGCTGCACGTGGTCTCCCCGACCGCGACCGAGAGACGCCTGCGTCTCTTCGCTCCCCGAGTCGACGGACAGGGCCGCCCAGTCGAGGAAGTCGCCGTAGCCCTCGAGAAGCTCCGCGAGCCGGGAGCCGTTCGTGACCACGCCGGTGACGAAGCCTACCTGCTTGGCGTGCTTGACAAGCTTGCCAATGTCAGGGTGCAAGGTCGGCTCACCACCAGCAAAGGTGATCTTCTGACCTCCGGCGGCGCGGAGCGCATCGATCACACGCCGAGCGTCTGCGGTGCTCAGGCGACCTCGAACGTCGCGAAACGTCGCGAAGCAGAAGTCACACCGCGCATCGCACGGCTTGAACAGGTGGAAGTTGATGGAGATGGGTTTCGTGGGCATCGAGTCCTCCGTCGCGGATGGATATCGAGCCCAAAGCAGCGCACCGTTCGTGCCGAATTGGCGGTGCGCGCAACCCTACGATTTCTTTAGGTTTAGTACGGTAGCGTGTCCTTCCAGTTGGCGAGATCTGGCCGTCGACGGCTATTCATTGCCGATGAGCTTTTGCAGGCGGTGCTCGAAGGTCTTCCGAGGGAGGCCGACGAGCCTCGCCGCCTCGGACTTGTTCCCGGATGCCTTCGTCATGGCCGCCCGGAGCCAGGCTCCTTCGTAGGCAGCGAGCTGCGCTCGCAGATCGTCGAGGGGGAGGAGGTGCGCGAGGTCTACCGGGTTCGGAACCGAGCGCGGGTCCGCCTCGCGGGGGCCGAGCGCGTTGATCGCAGCCTCGATGACGCGGCCTTCCGCGCGATCCGCCTGGAGGGCGGCGAGCAAGTGGAAGGCCGCCCGCTGCAGGTCGCGGAAGTTGCCGGGCAGGGGATGGGCGCAGATCGCGTCGAGCAACTTCCGGTGGTCGAGGAAGCTCCGCCATCCGTCCGGCTTCACGCCGGCGATTCCGGTGGCGTCGGTCAGGACCCGTCGCCACGCGTCGGGGAGATCCTCCGCGCACTGCCGGAGCGGCGGCACAGAGAGAACAAAGACGGCGATGCGGTCGAAGAAGTCGCGATCCAACAGCCCGCCCCGCAGTTCCGCGAGCGAGCGGTTCGTCGCGCACACCAGGCGGAAGTTCGACTGCCTTAGCTTGGCCTCCCCGAGACGCTGGAACCCGCGGCCCTCGATCGCCGCCATCAACAGCCGCTGGGTCTCGCGGTCG
>JALVDI010000412.1 GCA_027009115.1 Polyangiaceae bacterium
CTTCCTTCTCCTGACCCTGCCCCTTCTGATCGGTCTCACGGCGTGCGGAGGGGGCGAAGACGGGAGAGACGGCGGCGTTTGCGCGACTTCCGCAGAGTGCGGCCTCGGGGAGCGTTGCGTCAACGGCGACTGCGTACCGGGCCGACCTCCCGAAGATGGGGGGACCGACGGCGGCCGCGCCTGCGAGGAGGGCGCCCCCTGCGAGACGGGCAACGCCTGCGAGTTGGGGCGCCTCGACTGCAGCAGCGGCGAGCCGGTGTGCGTCGCGGCCGGTGTGAAGGACGCGGGCGTGGTCTGTCGGCCCGCGGAAGGCGAGTGCGACGTCGAGGAGCGTTGCGACGGGCTCGCCCCGAGCTGCCCTCCGGACGCGAAGGCCGAGGTAGGCACCCCCTGCAGCGGGGGGTTCTGCAACGGCGATGTCTGTGGCGCCTGCGAAGAAGGCGCCGCGTGCGAGACGGGCAACCCCTGCGAGCGCGGGCACATCCAGTGCGGCCCGGACGGCTCGCCGAGCTGTGTCGGTGACACCTTGCTCGATGCCGAGACCATCTGCCGGCCCGCCGCGGGGCCTTGCGACCTCGAGGAGCGCTGCGACGGCGAGAGCCCCACGTGCCCTCCGGACCAGCTCGCCGAGAGCGGGACCGCCTGCCGCGCCGCTGCCGGGCCCTGTGACGCCGTCGAGGTCTGCGATGGGACCAGCCCCGCGTGCCCCCCGGACGGCTTCGCCTCTGCGGAGACGGTTTGCCGGCCGGCCATGGGGGCCTGCGATTTCGAAGAGAGTTGCACGGGGACCGGCGCTTCCTGCCCGCCGGATCAGATCGTGCCGGCCGAAACGGTCTGTCGAGCCGCCGCCGGCGTGTGCGACCTCGCCGAGCTCTGCGACGGGGTCACCGTCAACTGCCCCGACGACGCCTTCGTGAGCGTCGGCACCGACTGCGGCGGGGGCAGCATCTGCGACGGCGCCGGTCGCTGCGCCGACCTCGGCTGCGGCGACCCCTGCGACACGGGCAACGCCTGCGAGATCGGCATCATCGACTGCAGCAGCGGCTCGCCCCAGTGCGTGCGCGATCGGCTGCGCGACAGCGGCTTCGTGTGCCGCGCGAGCGCCGGACCCTGCGACGTCGCCGAGACCTGCACCGGTTCGAGCCCCACGTGTCCCGCCGACGGCTTCGCGTCCTCGTCGACCGTCTGCCGCGCCGCGAGCGGACCCTGCGACGTCGCCGAGACCTGCACCGGTTCGAGCCCTGCCTGCCCCTCGGACCGGGTCGCGTCCTCGGCGACGGTCTGTCGCGCCGCAAGCGGGTCCTGCGATGTGGCGGAGACCTGCGACGGATCCAGCAAGAGCTGCCCGACGGACCGTTTCGCGTCCTCGTCGACGGTGTGCCGCGCGAGCGCCGGGCCCTGCGACGTGGCGGAGACCTGCACCGGATCGAGCGCCTCGTGTCCCTCGGACAGCCGGCGGCCGAACGGCTTCGTCTGCCGGGCCGCGAGTGGGACCTGCGACGTGGCGGAGACCTGCAATGGATCGAGCACCTCATGCCCTGCCGACGGTTTCGCGTCCTCGTCGACGGTGTGCCGCGCGAGCGCCGGGCCCTGCGACGTGGCGGAGACCTGCACTGGATCGAGCGCCTCGTGCCCAGCGGACGGTTTCGCGAGCAGCGGCGTCTGTCGGCTTGCGGTCAACGAGTGCGACGTCGCCGAGTCCTGCGACGGCTCCGGTCCGAACTGCCCAGCGGATGCGTTCCAGCCGAGCACGCAGTCGTGCACGAACCCGAGCCCGATCTTTCCCTGCTTCCTCTACCGGTGTGCCGGCACGTCCGCTTCCTGCATACGCGCTGGCGACACCTGCAAGTTTCGGGACGAATGCTGCGAGTTCGGTTGCGCGAGTTCCTGCTTCTGAGGTTCGGGCCGCTCCTTTCCCGTGGGCTGCTCTCGTGCCACGTTGATCTCTGCTCATGCACGCGCGCTTCGTCCTCTTCGCCCTGACTTCGTCCCTTGGTCTCGCCTGCGGCGCGCGCAGCCAGCTCGAGGTCGCGGGTCGGACCGACCGCGACGGAGGGGTCGACGCGGGGGCGATTCGGGACGCGAGCCTGGACGTGCTCGTCCTCGACGCCGAAGCCTGCGGCGGCGATTGCGACGACGGCCTCTTCTGCAACGGGCCGGAGGTCTGCACCGAGGACGGCTGCGTGAGCCTGGGCTCCGCCTGCGACGACGGCGATCTGTGCACCGTCGACCGTTGCGACGAAGTGCGGGACCGATGCGAGCATCGTCCCGCCGATGAAGACGGCGACGGCGACGGCCTGACCGGTTGCGACGGCGACTGCGACGACAGCGACGCCTTCACCTTCCCCGGTGCCACCGAGCGCTGCGACGGGGTCGACCGCGACTGCGACGGTCGGGTGGACGAAGGCACCCGCAGCGAGTGTGGCGACTGCCGCCCCGGTTGCAGCATCGTCGAGCTGCCTCGGGAGGTCGGCGCGGACTGGGACGCCGTCGCCACCGAGAGCGAGGGCGTGGTCACGGGCCCCGACGGAAGCCTGCGGCTCGGCTCCACGCGTACCGAGTCGGACTTCGCCTGGATCGCCAACACCCGCTACGGCACGCTGACCAAGCTCGACTTGAGCACCGGTGCGCAGCTCGCCGAGTACGACAGCGTCCTGGTCGACGGCACCAACGGCGCGCAGCCGCCAGGCACCGAGTGCGACGACGAGAGCACGGGCAACTGCCCCTCTCGGACCGCGGTGGATCTGCGCGGCAACGTTTACGTGGCCAACCGCGCCTTCGGCAACCAGGGCACCGTCACGAAGATCGCGGGCCGTGAGGAGGACTGCCTCGACCGCGATGGCAACGGTCGCATCGACACCTCACGGGACATGGACGCCGACGGAATCATCGAGCGCTCCGTCCCCGGGGAGTTCCTGGGACAAGACGACGAATGCCTCCTGTGGACCGTCGACGTGGGCCGCCGCAACGGCGTACCGCGGGCCCTGGCCATCGACGCCGAGGGTTTCGTCTGGGTCGGGCTCAACCAGGAACAGCGGGTGATGCGCCTCGACCCCTCCGACGGCCGCGTGCTCGAGAGCATCTTCGTCTCGCGCCGCAACTTCAGCCCCTACGGCGCCGCCGTCGCCTCCGACGGCACCGTGTGGTTCGTCGAAGGACTGACCGGGCGCATCCTCAGCATCGTCGACGGGGCCATTGGTGTCGTTCGCACCGCCGAGAGCCGCATCGCGGGGTGCCGAGGCAGCTACGGAATCGCGATCGACCAGGAAGACCGCGTATGGCTCGCCGGCATCACGTGCCCGGTCGCCTTTCGCTACGACCCGGTCGGCAACACCTGGTTCGAAGTCTCCCTCCCCGACTCGGGCGCGACGCGCGGCATCGCCGCCGACGACCGCGGTTACATCTACCTTGGGGCATCCCACGAGTACATCCGCGTCAGCCCTCTCGGCGTCGACGTCGGCCCGGCGGTCGCGCGCTTGACGCGTTTCCGCGCGGACGATGGGTCGGAGCTCGAGGTCTTTGGCACCGCGGCCCGCCCCCTGCCTGGCGCCGGCACGGTGGGGGTCGGTTTGGACCGCGACCGCAACGTCTGGATGATCAACCAAAGCTCGGGGACGGCAACCCGCGTGGACCCCGAGACCGGTGCTGCGCGCGAATTCCCGGTGGGCGACACACCCTACACCTACAGCGACTTCACCGGCTTCGCCCTGCGCACCTTCACCGTCCCCAACGGCTTCTTGCGCACCGTCGTCGAAGGGTGTCCTCGCGGACCGACCGAGTGGGAGCGGCTGCGCTGGGACGCAACGACGCCCCCGGGGACGCGGATCGAAGTGCGGGTGCGCACCGCCGGGACGACCGACGCCCTCCGCAGCGCGACCTGGATCGGACCGTTCACCACGACGCCCGTCGAGCTGAGCGCGCCGCCGGGGCCGGTCGGCACGGGGCGGTGGATGGAGATCGAGCTCACGTTGATCTCCGAAGACGAGGAGAGCACGCCCCGGCTCGACACCGTGGACGTGCAGCTCAACTGCCCCGCGGGGCTCTGAAGGGAATCCTCAGAAGCGCCGGAGCGCCGCCCACACCCGCTTGTCCCAGCGCTCGGGCTCCGGCGAGGGCGGCGGGGTTTCGGGCTTGCGAACCACGGGCTCGTAGCTCGCCATCTTCCAGGTCTGGGTCGTCGACTGTCGCAGGTATCGTTTCCTCATGGCGACAGCGTGAAAAACCTGCCCGAAGTCCGTCCAGAAACGCGCAGAACGGGCCAGCACACCTGGCGCGCAATCCCTACGCGCCGGGCGTTGACCCCTGGGACCTCCACCCCCGGCGGCGTCCTCGGCCGCCATCCCGATCGGGACGGGGGCGGTCCGTTCGCCGTCCGTTGAAGAACGGACGTGGGACTCAACGGGCCGGCCCGGGGAGCCGCGCGGCGTCCTCGGGCGTCAGTCCGCCGCAGAGCACCTTGTCGAGCCGGGGGTCGTCGACGGCGCGCATGTGCAACCCCGGCTGACCGTGGCGGAGAGCCACGAGCTCCGCCACCACGCTGACGGCGATCTCCTCGGGCGAGACGGCTCCCAGACGCAGGCCCACGGGCGCGTAGACCCGATCGAGAGGCGGCAGCCCTCGCCGGGCGTGGATCCGTTGCAGCACACGGAAGACCTTCCGCCGGCTTCCGATCATCCCGATGTAGCGATGGGGGCCTCGTGCGTAGGTGTCGAGGGCGAGCTCGTCGAGGTGGTGGTCGTGCGTCACGATCAGCAGCCAGTCATGCTCGGTGAGCGCCAGCTCGGTGACCACATCGGTCGGTTCGGCGACGAAACGCGCACACCCCTCGAAGCGCTCGGCGGTGTTCAGCTCCTCACGGTGGTCGACGATCGTCACGCGGAAGCCGACGGTCCGGGCCATGGCGGCGGTCGCCTTGGCCACGTGCCCGGCCCCGAAGATCACGAGGCGGGGCGACGACTGCGCAGGTTCCACGAACACCTCCATCCGTCCGCCACAACACATGCCCAGGTCGCGCCCGAGGTCCCGAACGATGAGCCGTGGCTTCCCGTCGGCCAGGCAGGTCCGCAGCGCGACGAGCACCTCGCGCTCGATGGCGCCCCCCCCGACCGTGCCCAGCGCGCGCCCGTCGTCGATGAGCAGCAGCCGGGCGCCTGGCTGCTGAGGCGCCGACCCGGCGGTACGCACGACCGTTGCCAGGGCCGCGCGCCCGCCGCTGCGGAGCACTTCGAGCAACGCCTCGGTCACCTCGATCACGTTCCCAGCTATAGCGCATGCCGATTTCTTGGGCGCGCTCCCGCGCACAGGTAGGCTTCAGACCTACATTGGAGCACGCCATGAAGATTCGCCGTCGCCGCAGCTGCCGCCGCGCCCTCCGCTCTCGATGCCAGGCCGTCTCCCTCGACGGCTTCCGCTTGCTCGGCGAGCGGATCCTCGACGTCTCGCCCTACGGGTTGATGGTCGCCGCCGACCGCGAGGCGAAGGTGGGCGAACAGGTGATCGTGTCCTTCGAAGCGAAGGGCCAGTGGTTCGACGCCCTGGCGGAAGTGGCGAGGGTCATCGAAGGTTGGCGGCCCTGGGATCCCGGCTATGCCGTCGGTCTGCGCTTCACCGACATCGGCCTCTCGGAGCGTCTCGATCTCGCGAGCAAGCTGCGCGGGCTCCCGCCGCCCGTGCCGACGCGTCCGCTTCGCGCTCTCGCCTGAACGCCGGTTCGCCTGTTCCTCGCGACGCGCTTCCCGGACGGCTCCGTCGGCTCAGAACTCGCTTCGCGCGCCCTCGGTTCCGAAGGCTGCGAGCTGTAGCGAGTGGCCGCCCTGACCTTCGTCCACGAACTTCACCATCCCGGTCAGGGGCACCGCCGGGTGGTGCCACACCTGCGCGACGATCTGCTGGCCGTTGAACTCCAGTGTCTGCTCGCCCTTGAACGCACCGTGGAAGAGGCCCGCGGGAACGCGCACGTCTTCGGTGGGGCGACCGGACCAGTCGTCGGGGAAGAGCACCGCCAACCAGGTCTGCATCTGCGCCTGGTGTGTTGGGAGCAATCGCGAGGGGACTTGGCGAACCTCACCGTTCGTCTTGAAGCTCAGCGCGAGCAGCTCGTGGGCCCGCCCTCCGGTACCGGGTCGGACGCGCATGCGCACGTGCCGCGTCTGACCCCCGCGACGGTCCGTAAGCTCGATCCACCAGGTGTCCTCTTCGCGGTCGACGACCCGGTACTCCGTCGTCGACCGAGCCCCCTCGCGCCAGGACACCCGATAGCGCACCCACTGGCCGATCGCGGGCGCCATGGGGCGTGCCCCCTCCATCGGTGCCGGGATCTCGCGGGGCGGCGGCTGTTCTGCCTCCCTCGGCGGAGGTTCGCTCGGAGGAGGTTCGCTCGGGCGATCGTCGGACGATGCGCTCGCCGCGGGAGAGGGCGCCGCGTTCGAGGCGCGTTCGGCGCGCCCAGCGCCCTCCTCCGCCCGGCCCGAGCAAGCGACCAGCAAGACCACCACGCAAACCCGCATCGCCCACACCTAACAGCGGCCTCGACGAATGCAAGGTGGGACGCTCCGCCCCGACTCGGCGCGGGAGCACGGGACTCCCGTGCCGTGGGAGTGTTCACGCGTCCCTCCGCTGAACCGCCGGGCTCGGCGCCGCAACGAGCAGATGTTCGCAAGCGCGAGGCGCGGTGATAAGAAGCACGGCTATGAAGGTATTGGTCACCGGCGGCGCCGGGTTCATCGGGAGTCATATCGTCGACGCGCTGCTCGCGCGGGGCCACGAGGTGGCGGTCCTCGACGATCTGAGCACGGGCCGCCGCCGGAACCTCGCAGCGGAGGCGATCTTCGAGGAGATCGACTTGCGCGACCGCAGCCGCGTTCACGAGCTCATCGCGCGCTTCCGGCCGGAGGTCGTCTGCCATCAGGCAGCGCAGACGAGCGTGTCGGTGAGCACCCGCGAGCCGGTTCGGGACGCGGAGGTCAACATCGTCGGAAGCCTCCACTTGCTCGACGCCTGCGTGCGTCATGGGGTGGGCCGGGTCGTCTTCGCCAGCACCGGGGGGGCCATTTACGGCGAGGTGCCCGAAGGCGAGCGCGCGACTCCCGCCTGGGAGCCCAAGCCGCTGAGCCCCTACGCCTGCGCCAAGCTTTCCGTCGAACGCTACCTCGACGCTTACCGCTCCGAGCATGGTTTGGTCTCGACCGTGCTTCGCTACGCCAACGTGTACGGTCCGCGTCAGGACCCCCACGGAGAGGCGGGGGTCGTGGCGATCTTCGCGCAGCGCCTGATCGCCGGACGGCCGATCCGCATCAACGCCCGGCGCGAGCCCGGCGACGACGGCTGCGTGCGCGATTACGTCTATGTCGACGACGTCGTGCGCGCGAACGTCGAAGCCGTCGAGGGGCGGCTCACGGGCACGGTCAATGTAGCGACGGGGGTGCCTTCGACGACGCGCCAGATCGCCGAAGGGCTCGTGGCGGCCCTCGGGGTCACACCAACGGTCGAGGCAGGGCCACGCCGAGCGGGCGATCTCGAGCGCTCGGTCTTGGAGCCCGATCCGAGCCTGGGCGAGCGGATGCCCCTCGGAGAAGGCCTCGCGCGCACGGCGGCGTGGTTCGAAGGCGACGCCGGCGGCGCCTAAGCGGACCGAGCGCCATTGAAAACCCGGAGGGGGTCCTTTAGACCGGCGGAGGCATGTTCCGATTTCCGCCGATGACCGCCCTCGTCCGCACGTGCCTGGTCGTCTTCCTCACCAGCTACGTAGGGCTGCTGATCGCGGTCAACTGGCTGGGCCACGGCGAGCTGCTCCAGCTCTTGGCGTTGAACACCACGGCGCTGTGGTACGGCAACCTCTGGCAGCTCGTGACCTACTGTCTCGTGCAGGACCCGTCCCCTGCCGGGGTCATGCCCTTCGTCGTCTCGGCGCTCTTCTTTTGGCTCGTGGTCGCGGGCTACGAACAAACCTTCGGCCGCCGGAAGACCCTCCAGGTGCTCCTCGCCTCGCTCCTCGGTGCCTCTGGCCTCGCGCTCCTCGTCGGGATCGTCGTGCCGGGTATGCTCTACGGTTTCGGTCCTCTCACCTTGGGAGCCTTCGCGGCCTACGCCTGGGCGATGCACATCCTCCGACAAGAGGCGAGCTTCTTCGGGGTGATGCCGATGAAACCGCTGACGATGATCGGGATCATCCTCGGGCTCTCGCTCCTGGGTTTCCTCGCCTCGCGCAACCTGCTGGCGCTGGTCGGGGACGTGGGCGCGACGGTCGCCGGCGTACTCTTTACCGAGCGCATGGCCCGGCCCCCGGGTGCGCCGCGCAGGCCCAAGCGCCGCCGCGGTTCCGCGGACCTTCGGGTCGTGCAGGGCGGCAAGAGCGACGACGGGCCGCGCTGGCTCAACTGAGCGGGGCTTCTTCGCCGGCTCGATTTGCCGTGGATTCCGGGCGCCGGATGGGGCACACCTGCGGGGCGATGGGGGAGCCGAGGGAGCTGTGGGAGCCACTGTCGGATCCGGCCGCGGACACGCTGGTGCCGCCGGCGGCGCGCCTGCTCCAGGGGGCGCGCCTGCTCCTGGTCCAAGGCGACCCGGTGTTGACCGACGCCCTGGCGCAACAGCTCCGGGCCCTTGGCGCTTCAGTCGGCGTGACCGACGCGGCAGGCCGCGGTCTGCTTCGGCTCGCGTTCCTCGACCCGCAGATCGTGCTCTTCGATCGCGCGCGGGCCGGTGAGGAGGCGGGGGTGCTCAAAGAGCTCCGCGCCCACCCTCGGCTGCGGTGGGCGACGGTGCTCGGGGGGTTCTCCTGGGACGCGCTCTGGCCTCCTTCCGCCCCAGGCCCGGGGCTGCTGGCCCTGGGCCGGCAGGTCGCCGCGTTGACAGAAGCGGACCGGACGCTCCACGAGCTCGCCGCGAGCTGCGACGCCTTCACGGCACCGATCGAACCGATCGGTCCAGCCCGGGTGCTCCGCGCGCTGGCCGGCGCGAGCGATCAGGTGCTGCAGCTCACCCTCAGCGCCGGTGCCGCCGTCGCGACCGTCGAGATCTGCGGCGAGCTCGTCGTCGGAGCGACCTTCCGCGACCACGCTGGAGGGCCCGTGCACACGGGAGCGGCGGCGCTCGCACGGGTGCTGACGCTGCGCTCCGGGCAAGGGGAGGTCGTCCGGCGGGAGCTCGCCACCGCAATGACGCTCATGGCCCCTCTCTCGTGGGCCCTCGACGCCGCCCAGCTCGAATTGAGCGTCGAAGCGGCCGGCGAGGATCCGAGGCAGCTCGCCGCATCCGTCGCCTCGTCGCCAGCGCTTCCGCGCTCCCCCGTCGACGGCCACGCCCTCTTCGACCTCGGCGCCGACGAGGTGACGGCGAAGCGCCCGGTCTGGAGCGACGAGACTTCCCCCCAGCAGCCGCCCCTCGTCGCCGGCGAACCGGAGGCTCGCGCGAGCGACGGGGCGGACGAGACGACCCAGCGCGTCGCGTTGCCCGCGGACCAAGCTCGGCCCGCGCCGGGGCTCGAGGGTGCGCGTGAAGCGACTCCGACCCGACCGCGCTGCGGAACCGCCCCCCTGCCGATCTCCTCGCCCGACGAAAAAACGGCGCTGGCCTCGCCCGCTCGCCTCGTGGACTCGGCTCCGCCGCCCCCTCCCCTCGTGGACTCGGCTCCGCCGCAGGCCCCCA
>JALVDI010000413.1 GCA_027009115.1 Polyangiaceae bacterium
AGCCTCGGACGCGTAGCTTTGCGCCGTCCCGCCGCGCACGGCGAACCAGGGCGATGAGGGCGTCTTCGTCGGCTGGTCGTGCGTACCCGTCGCTCATGGGCGCAGCATCGGGTGCGCCTGGGCGGCGGGTCAACAGGGATGTCTCGGACGATTTCCGCGCGGCCGCGGTCCCTCGGTGCGGTATCGTCGTGTCCGATGGACGTTGGTCGCTTCGAGGTCCGACGCAGGCTGGGTGCAGGGGCCAGCGGCGAGGTCTTCTACGCGATCGATCGACAGACCGGGGAGTCCGTCGCGCTCAAGCTCCTGCGCAAGGTCGGCGCCGACGAGCTCTTGCGGTTCAAGACGGAGTTTCGCGCCCTGCAGGATCTCGCGCACCCCCACGTGGTGCATTTTGGTGAGTTCTTTCGCTCCGGCGAGGACTGGTTCTTCACGATGGAGCTCGTGGAGGGGACCGACCTCGCCGACTGGCTCGCGCCCCCTCAGAGCGCGGACGAGTCGGTCGACACCCTCGAACTGCACTGCGACGAGCGCTCCGTGCGGGAAGCGTTCGCTCAGCTCTGCGACGCTCTGGCGGCGATCCATGCGGCCGGTTTGGTCCACCGAGACGTCAAGCCGTCGAACGTCCGGGTGACTCCCCGCGGACGCGTGGTCCTGCTCGACTTTGGGCTCGTCACCGAGAGTCTCCAGGCCGAGGACGGCAGCGTGGTGGGGACGCCGCTCTACATGGCGCCGGAGCAGGCGCGGGCCGGGCCCGTGGGTCCCGCGGCAGACATGTACGCCGTCGGTGTGATGCTCTTCGAGGCGTTGACCGGCGCGCCGCCGTTCACCGGCAACCCGCTGCACCTCCTGGTGCGCAAGCAGCAGCTCGATGCGCCCGCGCCGCGGGAGCTCGTGCCGCAGGTGCCCGAGGACCTCGACGAGCTTTGCGTCGCGCTCTTGGCGCGGGATCCCGCGGCGCGGCCCGACGCCCAGGAGGTGGCCGGAAGGCTACGCCGCGTGGAGCGGGCCGTTCGCAAGGAGTCTCGTCCGCGGCCCGTGTTCGTCGGTCGTCGCCAGGAGATCCAGGTGCTTCACCAGGAGTTCGACGGGCAGGGGCTGCGCGTTGTCCTCGTGCAAGGCTCGTCCGGCATCGGCAAGACCGCCCTCGTCACTCGCTTTCTCGACGAGCTGCAGGACCGCGACCACGAGATGCTCGTTTTTCGCGGACGCTGCTACGAGCACGAGAACGTTCCTTTCAAGGGGTTCGACGCGATGGTTGACGGGCTCGGCCGCTGGCTCCGCCGCGCCCCCGTCGATCTCGTCCGTGCGGTCCTCCCCGAGCAGGCAGCGCTCCTCGGGCAGATGTTCCCGGTGCTCGGCCAAGTGCTGGCGGTTCGTTCGGCGCCGTTGCCGCCACTCCGCGATCCGATCCTTCGGCGCGAGATGACCTTGGAGGTGCTCTTCGACCTCTTGTCGCGCCTCGCGAAGCGGCATCGGCTGGTGCTCGTCTTGGACGACGCCCAGTGGATCGACGCCGAGGGGCTGCTGCTCCTGGAGGGGATGGCTCGCGCCGCGCCGGACCTCCTCCTATTGTGCATTGCCCGCGACGACGACGAGCTCCCGCCGGAAGTCGGGAAGGTCGTCCGCGCCGTCGCCACTCGGCGCCTCCGCCTCGGTCGCCTCGACACCGTCGCCTCCGAAGAGCTCGCCTGCGCCCTCCTCGGACCGGCAGGCGCGGCCTCGCTCGCGGCGCGCGCGCAGGGGCACCCGCTCTTCCTGTCGTACATGGCCGAGCTCGTCGAGCAGGGTCGGAGCGACGCAGTGCACGACCTCCAGACGGTGCTACGTGCGCGTGTCGAGCAGCTCGACTCTGCGTCGCGGAGGCTCCTGGCCGTGGCAAGCCTGGCGACCCGCCCCTTGTCTGCCCATCACCTGATCGAGGCCGCGAAGCTCTCACCGGAGCTCGGGAGCCGCGCCCGCAAAGCGCTCCGGATCGGTCGACTGCTCCGACGCCTTCCGGGAGCGCGGCTCGAGCCCACCCACGACCTGATCCGCGGCGCAGGGGCCGCCGGGCTGAGCGAGCGCGAGCGCCAAGGGGTGCACGCCGCCCTTGCGCAGGTCTTCGAGCGCCACGAGCCGGACCCGGAGCTCCTGGCCTTCCACTTCTCAGAAGCGGGGGAGGGCGCCAAGGCGGCCGACTACGCTCTGGAGGCCGGTCACCGCGCAGCGAAGGCGCTGGCGTTTCACCGAGCCGCCAGCTTTTTTCGGGACGCGCTGCGGTGGCATCCAGCGCGGCCCTGGGACGAGACGCGGCCGATCTACGCGGCCCTGGGAGATGCGCTGGCGAACGCAGGGCGCGGCGCCGAGGCGGGAGAGGCCTACATGCGGGCGGTGCACGGAGCGCCGGAGCGCGAGGCACGCCGGCTGCGTCTGGAGGCGGCGCGAACCTTCTTGCAGAGCGGGCGCCTCGACCGAGGCAGGGAGATCGCGCGGACGGTCTTGCGCAGCGCCGGCTTGCGCCTGCCCTCGTCGGCGGCGGGCGCCCTGGCGTCGGTGCTCTATCATCGCGGTCGGGTGAGACTGCGCGGCACCCGCTTCGTCCCACGAGAGGAGGCCGAGATCCCTCGGCGGGATCTCGAGCGGTTGGACACCGCGGTCGCTCTCGCGGCGGCCGTCTCCCACGTCGACTACCTGCAGGGAGCGGATCTCCAGGCCCGCGGGCTTCTGCTGGCGCTCCGCTGCGGTGAGCGCTCCCGGGTCGCCCGCGCGCTGGCAACCGAGGCCGCGACGAAAGCCGCCGTCGAAGCGCCACCCATGCGACGGGCGCGCGAGCTCCTGGCGCAGGCGGAGGCCATCGCCGCAGAGCTCGACGACCCGTTCATCCAGGCCTACGTCCACCTCGCGCGGGCGGCGGCGGTGCTCCCGCACATGAGCTTTCGGGAGGCGCTCGCGGAGGCGCGGGCGGCCGACGCCTTGCTGCGCGCCGAGTGCACGGGGGCTGTCTGGGAGCTGAGCACCGCTCATCACATCATCGGCATGTGCCTGTGGAATCTCGGTCGCTACCGGGAGCTCGCCACGGTCGTGCCGGGGTATCTTCGGGAGGCGCGCGAGCGCAGCGACCTCTACGGAACGACGACGATCACCGCCGGCGCCTGGGCTGCGCACTTCCTCGCGGCGGACGACCCAAAGACCGGGCTCGAGGTCCTCGAGGCGGCCATGGCCGAGTGGGCTCAGACTTCATTTCAGATCCAGCACTACTTCGCCCTGCAGGCTGGCTGCGAGCTCGAGCTCTACCTCGGTGGCGGCGATGCCTTCGACCGCATCGAGGCGGCCCGCAAACCTCTGCGCCGATCACTGCTCACCACCATGCCTGTGGTGAGCTTCTTCGTCTCGACGCTCCGCGCCCGTGCCGCGCTGGACGTTGCGCGGACCAACCCTTCCCGCCGCGCCGAGTTCATCGAGCGAGCCGCCAGGGCCCTGCGGCGGGCGCGGCGCACCGTCCCCTCGCCGGCGGCTCGCGGACAGCTCGCCGCCATCGAAGGAGCGATCGTCCACGCACGAGGCGACCGGCCGCGCGCCCTGGGCTTGCTCCGTTCCGCAGCGGAGCAGCTCTCGGCCGCGGACATGGAAGGGTTCGCCAGCGCGTTGCGTTGGCGCATCGCCGCGCTCACCGGCGACGGCCCGCTTCAGGAGGCTTCGGCGCAGTGGTTGCGGGACCACGGCGTCGTTCGCCCCGAACGCTACTCCGCCGCCCGCTGGCCGGGCGTCTGGTAAGGCCGAAGCTGCCCGTCGTGAGCTTGCGCACTTCGCTCCTCATCATGTGTTGAAAGGGGGATACATCCGATGTAATACCGAACGTACGATGAGTGGTGCGGCTCGCAAGGCCGATGTCGTCGCCGACGACCTCCTCCGCCGGATCGTCGCCGGTGAGCTGGTGCCGGGCAGCACCCTCCCCCGGGAGGACGCCCTCGCCGAGGAGTACGGGGTCAACCGGGGGGTGGTGCGCGAGGCCATCAAGCAGCTCGAAGTGCACCGCCTCGTGCGCCCGGTGCGCCGGCGGGGAACCGAGGTGCTCGATCCGATCAGCTCCCTCAGCCCCGAGGTCCTCCGCGCGATGATCGTGCCGCGGCCAGGTCAGGTCCGTCTCCCGATGCTGCGCAGCCTGCTCGAGATCCGCGAGCACCTCGACTTGCAGATGGTGCGGCTCGCCGCGGAGCGGGCGACGGAGGAAGACTTCGACGAGCTCGAAGCCCTCGTGGACGCAATGGAGGCGGCGGTGGATGACCCGCCACGTTTCCACGAGCTGGCCGATCGCTTCGCCCAGCGCCAGGCGCAGGCGACTCGCAACCCCATCTTCCTGATGATGGTGCACTGGAACCAGAGCGTCGTCGCCGACCTCCGAAGCGTGCTGCTCGCCGGCCGACCGGTGAGCGCTAGCTTTGTCACGGGCTTGCGGGTGCTGCTGGGGCTGCTCCGCGAGCGCCGGGCCGAGGAGGCGGTCTCCCTCGCGTCGGGCTTTCACCGCTGGGCCCGCCCCCGAATCCTCGCCGCCGCGGCCCTCGCGAGCGGCCAGCCCCTCGGTGACGCGGCGCTCGCCACCGAGGACCCGTTTTTTTCCGCAGGAGCCATTCGATGACCCACGTTTCCGTCTCTCTTCGATCGTCCGAGCCTTCGGCGGCTCCCCGTGTCCCCCGCCGTCGGCATGGCCGCGGCTGGCTCGAGCGTCATGGCGACATCCGGCTGCTGAAGGTGGCCGGGTCCTTTCGAGAGATGGGTGAGCAGCACGGTGTGCTCTTGCGAGACGATGTGCTCGCCGGGCCGCTTCCTTACTTTCGCTCCTTCGTCGAGCGGATGCTGCGGGGTTCTCTCGGCGGCGCTGCGGGGATCGTCTGGCCGGTGATGCAGCGGACCTTGGGGCGACGCATCGCGCGCAGTCTTCCCCCCTTCGCTCGCGAGACCCTCGAGGGCCTGGTCGAAGGCGCGGGGCTCGACTGGCAGGCCGCCCTCGACGCCGCGACGATGCCCGACGCCTTCGTGTGGCTCGTCGCGCGCATCAACCAGCTTTCGGGTCGCGGCCCGGCCGTGATGCACCGCCTCGCTCTCGGTATCGAGCTCGGGTGCACGAGCGCCCTCGCGTGGGGCGACGCCACCGTCGACGGCAAGGTCTTGCACGCGCGCAACTTCGACTACCACGGCGTCGAGTGCTGGCCTCAGACCAAGGCGCTTATCCTCCACGAACCCGACGAAGGCATGCGCTACGTTTCCGCCGCGGCCGCGGGCGTGCCCCTTGGCGGCATCACGGCGATGAACGAGGCCGGGCTCACCCTCGCTGTGCATCAGCACATGTTCTCGACGGGCGCGGCGCTGGGCGGCACTCCCATCGGCGTCGTCGGCGACCTCGTCATGCGGCAGGCCCACGACCTCGACGAGGCGCAGCGCATCCTGGAAGCGCACCGTCCGATCGGCTGCTGGACCTACATCGTCGCCGATGCGAACCGGCGCGAGGTGCTCTGCTTCGAGGAGAACCCGAAGCGCCGGGCGGTCCGGCGTCTCGGCGGAAGCGGCGGCACCTTCGGTTACGCGAACATTTACCTCGATCGAGAGCTCGGCGCGACGGAGTCCAACCTCTTCGGGAGCTACTGGAGGCACAACCTGGGGCGTCACACGCGGGTCAATGCCCTGCTGGCCGAGCGGTCCGGTCGCCTGGACCCGCAAGGCATGGCCGAGATCCTTGGCGACGCAGGGGTTGCGTGCCGCATCAGCGACTCCATCGCGATGGTGCTGACGACAGGCTCGGTGGTCTTCTCGCCGGAGGACGGAGTCGTGTGGATGGGCACCGGCGCGACGCCGACCAGCCACGGCACCTTCGAGCCGTTCAGCCTCGCCGAGGAGCGGCCGGTGCCGGAGCGCGGGCGTCTGGAGGTCGGTGCCGATCTCGCCGTGGAGCGCCGCGACGCCTTCGAACACTTCCGGCGCGCCTACGTGGCGGCGGTCGACCGCGACGATCGAAGCGTGGCCCGAGGCGAGGTCGAGCGCGCGGCGGACCTCGACCCCGGTGAGCCCCTCTACCATTTCCTCGCGGGCGTCCTCGCTCTGGCGACGGGCGACCCGTCGACCGCCGAGGTGCGCTTCTCCCGCGCCCTCGACCTCGGCCACCCGCACGCGGAGCGGGTCGCCTCGTTCCACCTCTGGCGTGGTCGCGCCCGTGACCTTCTGGAGCGGCGTGCCGACGCCGTGGCCGACTACCGCGCCTGCCTGGGCCACTACGCGGACGCGCCCGTTCACGCGGCGGCTCGCCGCAACCTGAAGCGGGTCTACCGCCCCTCGGAGGCGCGCAAGGTCCGCCCGGAAATGAGCCTGGCGGACGTCATTCACCCCTGAGAGCGCGATGGCCAGGTTCAGGTGTCCGTGATAGACGGCTGCGGTGGCCAGCCGACCCTTGATCCTGGTTTCCAATGACGACGGCGTCCACGCGCCGGGGGTTCGGGCACTCCAGCGCGCGCTGCGCTCCTTCGCCGACGTCGTGGTCGTCGCGCCCAAGTACGAGCAGAGCGCGCAGAGCCACGCGATCTCGTTGCACCGTCCTCTCCGTCACGACGTGCTCGGGGACGACGTGCACGCCGTCGATGGCACGCCTGTCGATTGCGTGTACGTCGCGCTCTATCGCGACGATCTCTTGCCCCGCCGCCCGGACCTCTGCGCCAGCGGGATCAATCACGGGCCCAACCTCGGCAGCGACGTCGTCTATTCGGGGACCGTCGCGGCGGCGCGAGAGGCGGCGCTGCGGGGGATCCCATCCATCGCCTTCTCTCAGTTGGGTCGTCAGACCACCCGCGCGCTGGAAGGATCCGCCGAGATCGCGGCGCGCCTGTGCCGTCGCCTCCTCGAGGCCGAGCGCCCCGAAGGTCAGGTCCCGCTGCTGAACGTGAACTTCCCCGAGGGCTCTGCCAAGGGGATCCGGCCGACACGCCTGGGCTTGCGTCACTACGCCGAGGGCGTCGAGGTGCGTTCCGATCCGCGCGGGCGCGACTACTACTGGATCGGTGGCCCCGGGGGCGTGCGGCACGAGCCGCTCGAAGGTTCGGACACGGATGCGGTGGACGCCGGTTTCGTGTCGGTCACGCCGCTCCGCATCGAGCGCACCTTCCCCGACCACTTCGGAATCGCCGCGTTCGTGGCGGCAGGAGAAGACCCGTGAGCGATCCGCGTATCCAGCTCCTCGAGAAGAACATCCGCGACATCCCGGACTTCCCGAAGAAAGGCATCCTCTTCAAGGACATCACGCCATTGTTGGCGCATCCGGAGAGTTTCAACGCCTGCCTGGAGCTCTTCGAGGAGCGCTGCGCGCGGTTGAAGGCGGACACGATCGTCGGTCTCGAGTCTCGGGGATTCATCTTCGGCTCCGCCCTCGCGGCGCGGCTGGGGCTGCCTTTCGTGCCCGCCCGCAAGCCCGGCAAGCTCCCCTCCAAGCGAGTGCGGGTCGAGTACGAGCTCGAGTACGGCACAGACTGTCTGGAGATGCACGAGGATGCCATGGAAGCCGGCGCGCGCGTTCTCATCGTCGACGATCTGATCGCGACCGGCGGCACCGCCTGGGCCGCCAAGCAGCTCGTTCGGGAGCTGGGAGCGACGGTCGCGGGCTTCGCTTTCGTCATCGAGCTGGCGTTCCTGCACGGCCGTGACCGTCTCGGGGACAGCCCCATCGAGAGTCTCTGCGTCTACGGGGGCGGCTGAGGCGCCACGCCACGCCACGCTCTACGCGCGGAGTATGTGCGGAGGAATGCACGCCCTCGGCTCTCGTGCTACCTCCGCTTCAAGCCCTCGTAGCTCAGCTGGAAGAGCAGCGGCTTCCTAAGCCGAAGGTCGCAGGTTCGAGTCCTGCCGGGGGTGCCGGCGCCGTGCTTCTTGCTGAGCGGCGTGTTACGAGACGCTCATGGCCTCCGGACGACGCCCACGGTTCCCCCCGCGGGAGCTCGCGCTCCGCAGCTGGTGTCAGGAGCGCGGCCTGCCCGACGTGCTGCGCAAGCTGCTGCGCGGCGTCATGGACGGTGCGCGCGGCGACGCGCTCGTCGAGTACATGAGCATGTCGACCGCCCAGGTGACCGCCCTCGAGGAAGAGTTCCTTCGGCGGGCGGGGACGAGCGTCTACGAGGCGGCCATCGAGGTGCTGATGACTCCGGGGCGCCCCAGGTCCGAGCAGGGTTAGAGCCATTCCTTCGGCTCGCGGGTGCCCTACCGGTTCCGCCCCGTCTACGGATCGATCGACGATCGCGGTCGAGATGGGCTGTAGCCCACCTCCGATCGAAGGGCTCCGCTCCTCAGTCCACCCTGGAGAGGTCGCGCCGCATCGTGGCGATCTCGCTGTCGTACTCGTTGCGGCGCACCCGGATCAGGTACGCGGAGGTTCCGAGAAACGCCGCCGTCCCGAGGGTCGTCAACCAGAACCACAGGGGCCCCAGGGCGAAGCCGAGGACGATGGCGACGGGGAAGCCCAGGGCGAACCAGCGGGCCTTCGCCCAGTCTTCGCTCAGGGAATCGCGCAGCTCCTGCAGGCGCGTGATCTCCTGCTCCATCAGCTCGCGTTGGCGGCTCATCGCGGCAGGTCTGAGGCCCCTATCCGGTGCAGGCAAGCCGGCGCCGGCGTCCGCCTCCAGGGGCGCGGCGCGCTCCTTTGTGCATACGCACAGCGGTCCGCTTCAAGGCTTGAGCGCGGCCCGTGGAGCGTCTACGTCGGCTGCATGAGGTTGGCAACGTTGCGAAGTGGCGGCCGGGACGGAACCCTGGTCGTGGTCAGCGCCGACGGTGCGCGTTGCGTGCGCGCGGAGGGGATCGCCCGGACGCTTCAGGCGGCCCTCGACGACTGGGCGGTCGCAGAGCCGAAGCTGCGCGCGCTCGGTGCGCGGCTCGACGCGGGCGAAATCGAGGGTGTCCCGGTGCGAGCGGAAGACTTCCACGCGCCGCTCCCTCGCGCCTACGAGTGGGTCGACGGATCGGCCTACATCAACCACATCGTCCTGGTGCGCAAAGCGCGGGGCGCTGAGCCGCCGGAGACCTTGGAGACCGACCCGCTCGTCTACCAGGGAGGCAGCGGCGTTTTCCTGGCGCCCACCGACGACATCCCGCTGCCCGATCCGGCTTGGGGCCTCGATTTCGAGGCCGAGCTTTGCGTGGTGCTCGGGGACACGCCGCGGGGCGTGAAGGCCGCGGACGCCGCCTCCTATGTCAAGCTCCTGATGATCTGCAACGATGTCACGTTGCGAAACCTGATCCCCGCGGAGCTCAAGAAAGGCTTCGGCTTCTTCAACTCCAAACCGGCGACGGGCTTCGCTCCCTTTGCCATCACCCCCGACGAGCTCGGCGATGCTTGGCGCGACGGGCGCGTACACCTGCCGCTGCGTTCCATCTTGAATGGGACTGTCGCGGGCGAGCCCGACGCCGGGCCCGAGATGCACTTCTCGTTCTTCGATCTGATCGAGCACATCACGAAGACCCGCAGCTTCACGGCGGGGACGATCCTCGGCAGCGGCACCGTGAGCAACGAAGACGAGAGCAAGGGTGTGTCCTGCCTGGCCGAGCGACGGATGCGTGAGATCCTGAAGTACGGGCAGCCGCGCACCCCCTTCCTCGAGCCGGGCGACAAGGTGGAGATCGAGATGCTCGACGGGGCAGGGCGCAACCTCTTCGGTACCATTCGCCAGACCGTCGCGCCCGCCGGTTGACGATGGAGCTGCGAGACGTCCGGCTCCATTCGTACTGGCGGAGCAGCTGCTCATGGCGGGTCCGCATCGGACTGGCGCTCAAGGGCGTGCCCTATCGCTATGTTCCGGTGAACCTTCTCGAAGGGCAGCAGCTCGCGGACGCGTACGCGGAACGGAGCCCGCTGCGCCAAGTTCCATGCCTCGAATGGGACGGGGGACGGCTCACGCAGTCGTTGGCCATCTTGCGGCTGCTCGACGCGCTGGAAGGGCCTGCGCTCACCCCCGCCGATCCGCTGCTCGGCGCCCGAGCCTGGGAGTTGGCCGAGATGGTCAATGCAGGCATCCAACCCTTGCAGAACCTGCATGTGCTGCGGGCCATCGACTCCTTTGGACAGGACCGGCAGGCTTGGGGGCGCGAGGTCATCGCGCGCGGCTTCGAGGCCATGGAGGCGATCGCGCGGCGTAGCGCCGGTCGTTTCTGCGTGGGTGACGCGCCCAGCGTGGCGGATCTTTGTCTCGTGCCGCAGCTCTACAATGCCCGTCGCTTCGGCGTGAACCTCGAGCCCTTCGAGACCCTCCGCCGGGTGGAGGCGGCTTGCGAGGAGCTGCCGGCGTTTCAGGCCGCGCACCCGGACCGTCAGCCGGACGCGCCCACGAGCTGAGGTCTTGTTGAGCGCGACGCGGGGGCGGTTGCATGTCGCAGGGGCACCCTCGGGACCGCGATCCATCACGGTCGGTACTGTGGGGGCGGACTGCGACCCGCCGGACGAACGAGAGCCCCACCGACCTTCGGGTCGATGGGGCTCCTTCATCAGCGCCGCCGATTCATCGGCCGCAGCTCATCCGCAGTCCCCTGGGTTGGACTGAACCGTCGTGGGGTCGCAGAGCATCGCGTAGTCCGGGCTGCGCTGGTTCACGCATCCGGCGCCGGGGCACCACACGCAAAAGCCGCTGACGGTGCACTCTCCGCAGGTCGTGGCTTCGCACGGTTCGCAGGCGCTGGGGTTGTCGATGAAGGTGCCGCCGCAGGAGCTCATGTTGCTCGTCGAAACGCAGCGACCCTCGCACCAACCACAGTTCTCGGTGGTCGCGCACGTTCCACAGTCCGTCGCCGCCGAGCATGCGTCGGCGCATTCACCGAATTCCCGCGGCCAGCTATCGAGGGACTGCTCGTCGACGACCGGCCAGTCCCAAGTCTCGGACGCGATGGTGTAGTCGAACACGGGGACTTTCACTTCCACTCCCACGTGCGCGTCGGCGCCCACTGTCAGGTCTTCGGTGTAGCAGGTGCCGTCGCCTTCGCCCGAGGCGGTCACTGGGATCGTCAGGCTGAAGTCGGGGCCGATGGCATCGTAGGCGCGCAGCTCATACTTCATGCCCCCTTCGGCCTTCACCTCCCACGCCCAGTTTTCGGCGACGGTGACCTCTGGGATGGAGGCCTCACCACTCACTCCGATTTCCCCGAGGTCCACCCAGTTGTCCGTGCCGCGTGGTTTTTCGGTGCCCACCTGCACGTTCAGCGTGGCCGAGCCGGTGAACGTGCCGCTCACCTCGGGGCCGCGCCAGTTGGCGGAGATCTCGAGGGTGGGTCCGAGCTTGTGCGTCAAGACGAGGACGCCGACGCCGGGGAATGGGGTCTCGGTCGTCCATTGGGCCGCGAAGCGGTCCAGGTCGGCTTCCCACATGCAAGTGACCGACGGGGCCACGGAGATGTCCACTTCGGCGCCGACGGTGAGCTCTCCGCCCAGGACGAAGCGGGCGTAGCGCAGCTCGGGCGTGCTGAACCACCCGCGGCTTTGGATGTCGATCTCGACCTGGATGCGCGGTTGGAAGGTCAGGAACGGGCTGACCTTGGCCTGGCCGCCGGTTCGGCAGCGGATGCCGCTGTCCGGCACAATCTCGACCGGCGTGCGGTTGAGCGTGACCGCGTCCGTGCGGGCCCCCACCGTCGATCCGATGGAGTCGTAGGGGATGTCCTCGCCGGGGCGGTCGAGGTCAGGCGTAAACACATAGGTGAAGTGAACGTCGTCGAAGAGCTCCGTAAGGGTCGCGCCGACGGTGCGGAGCTCGAGACGGTTGCCGCTGAGCTCGGTCACGGTCTCGACGCGCCGGAGGTAGCCGCCACCGAGCGCGCCTGCCACCACCGTTCCGGCCTCGATGGTCGGCGGCGTCGAGTCGAAGTGGAAGATCAGCCGGTCTTCCAGCACTTCGACGTCGATGAGCCCGCCCGGCGAGGTTTCCGGGAACATGGCGTCCGGTCGGAGCACCGGGGGCCGAAGGATTTCGAGGCGCGTGTCCTCGGCGTAGGGGTTGTCGGTGCTTTCGGGCGTGTCGGCCGTACAGGCCACCAGCGCCACGCAGAGGAGGGTTCGGAGCGCGGAGTTCATGGCCTCCAGTGTACCGCAACGGCCGTGCCAGCGGCCGAAAGATTCCATCCCACCTGAATTCGCCCGAAGGAACTCGAGGAAAGCGAGGAAAACGGGCCCGTCCGTCGCCGCTCCCGCGGCCGTCTCGCGAGCGCTGGTGACCGCCGTGGCCAACGGGAGGGGTCGGCGGGCCCCACGGCCTCCCAGCGACGACGGGCGACGTTCGTCCGGGCTCCTGCGCTGTCGGTCGGGGACACGGCTGGAGTGTGCCCGATCCGTCTGCTCTTCGAAGCGCTTGGAGCCGCGCCGCGGCCGTCGCTCAACGTGGATGGCCACCGAGGCGTTGCAGCAACTGCAGGAACTGACCGACGCTCAGGTCGATGTGCTCGACGACGCGGCCATAGAGCATCGCCGTCGGCACCTTCCGGCCGTCGCGTTCGCGCTGCAAGCTCCGAAGCTGCCAGAGGATCAGGCGTTCGGCGCGGGTGAGCCCGTCGCGGGCGTCGGGGATGCGGTCCCTGCCGTCGCTCATGGAAGCGAGGATGCACCGGAGCGAGCCGAGACGGTAGTCTCGCACCGGAAGGCCGGATTCGGAGGGCACCGTCTCATCGAGTCACGGCGGCATCGACCGCACACACGACGACGCTCGAGGCCTCACCCGGCGAGGAAGCGGTCGAACTGCTCGATGCTCTCCCGCGGCCGTCAGAGTATCAGCACAAGAGGTACCCGATGGATGCTCACCTCGGCGCGACTCAACCTGCGCATGGAGGGCGCGCGGCTAGGAGGCCCGCGAGCGCCTCGGGCTCAGGAGCCGCGAAGCAGGACGCTCCGCGCGTCTGTGCCGGTGGCAGCCAGATCGGTGAGGGGAGTGTTGGTATCGATCTTGGTCGTTCTTATTTCTCTTCTGAGTTCGGCAGGACTCCTGCCGGAGGTTTGAAGATCTGCGTCAGAGCGAGGGCTTGCCCGAGCCAGAACAGCGACCGCAGCGTCATGGCGGCCACCGTCCTGATCTCGAAAGCCCCACCCGATGCGATGTGAACGCCGAGCGCGGCGAAGATCAGCACGGTCGCGCCGGCGAGGAGGCGAGCGAGGTGGAGCGACCACCGTCGGCGTGCGAGGGCCCCACCGCCGGCGAGGACGTACGCAAAACCAGCTCCGAAGTTGAAGAGCAGCACGAAGTCCACGACGGCGCCAGCGTCGGCGCGCGCCTCAGCCCCACCGAACAGCACCTTTCCTCCGGAAAGAAGGGTCGTCACGCCGAACACGAGGGCAGCGAGGCCGAGCGTCCACCGAAACGCTTCGCGTCGCCGGCTCGCACCGGGGCTTGCTGCCAGCGTGGTCATGGGGTCAAGTCCTGAGTGCCCCAGTGGCGCAGGGCGAGGACCCCGCTGAAGACCACCGAAGCCGTCATGGCGATGGCGCCCAGCAGGACGAGCACCGGAGGCAGCCCGAGGTAGACCTCACCGAGGATTCCGATGGGCATGAGGAGGCCAGCGAGACCGAGCACGGCGGCCGTGCTCCTGGCTTGGTCGCTGGCGCTGCCAAGCCTGGCGAGCACGAAACCCAAGACGAGGTTGAGCAACGCGAAGAGGTTGCCGTGCACGTGTGCGAGCCGAGCCTCGAAGTGCCTGCCGACGGAATAACTAGCGACCCATGCCTCTTTGTCGGGGGCGAAGTCGCGTAGGTAGATGAGCAGAAACCCGTAGAGCATGAAACCGCCCATGACGAGCAAGCCCACACCGACATTGTACCGACCAGTCTTCATGGAGCCTCTTCTGCTGGGTTGACCAGCGTGTCTGCAAAGGTCGTGAGCACACGCAGATCGACGCCCTCCGCAGCGGGTGCCTGGCTGTGGCAGGATTGGCAGGCCGAGACCATCTCTCGGTTCAGCGTCCGCGCATCATCGTGACGTCCCGCACGAAGCGCCTCCCCGAGGCGGCGAGCGCTACCGTGTAGGGCGCGGTCGTGCTCGAGGAAGGAAGGGCCAAGCCGGTCAGGCTGCGCGCCGTGCTCGGAGCTACCATCCTCGCAAGCCCCCGCGATAGCGTCGGCGTGCGTCACTGCGCGCGGGAGATCTCCTTCGGCGATCGCTGCCTGCAGTTGCACCGAATCGACGAGCATCTGCTGCATGAGCGGCCGGAGCGCCTCCGGCGAGGTGTGGTCGTGGGGACCCTCGGTGTGATGGCGGGCGTGGGCGGAGTGTGCGTCATGGTCGGCCAAGGGGCGGCCAACGAAGAAGCCGGCTGAGAAGACGCCGCCGACGGCCGCCAAGTGCAGCACCCACCATCCGGGTCGAAGGAAATACAGAGATTCGGGGAGCTTCATGTCAACGGCTTCTGACGCAGAGTAGAGGCGAGCCACTGCCACGCCTCATCCGGTGTTGGTTTGGGGTCCATGGAGCCGAGCGCCGCGCCCCGGAGCATGCCGGCTACGACCCAGACCTGGGCGGCGGCAGGGATCGCCGATGAGATCACCCCCGCTGCCTGTGCATGCTCGAGGCAGGAGCGAATGAACGAGACCGATCGAGCGACCACCGCACGCACGCGCTCGGCGTGCTCGGCCTCTCCGCTCACGACAAGCAGGTGCTGGTTGAACGCGAGATGTACGACCTCAGGACGCGCTCGAACCAAGGCAAGCCGGCGGACAAAGAAGGTCCTCAAGCTGTCCCAGGACGGCTCTGTGTCTGGGAACGACTCGGACAGTGAGGTCTCGAAGACATCGATCGCGGCGTGGAGGATCGCTGCCTTGTTCTCAAAATGCCGAAACAAAGACGAGCCGTCCATGCCGACCCTGGCCCCGAGATTCCGAGCCGTGAGCTGACGTGGGCCCCCTTCCGCAAGGATCGCCAGTGCGGCCGCCGCGATCTCCTCTTTTCGTTCCTCGTGTTGCTTTCGCACATCGGCTCGCAAGCAAGCGTTTGCTTGCGTAGCATAGGCACGAGTACATCGGCCGTCAACTGAGGTTTCTGCTGGGTGCCGGTCACGGCCTGAACGATCGCCTCTGTTTAATTCTCCGCGCCGCCTTGGCGGGGGTGGATGTCTACGAAGAAGCGTATCTACGAAGAAGCAAGGCTGCCTCACCCGGACCTGTTCGTCGATGAGCATGGCATGCGTTGGAGGGCGTGCGCAGGCCGCGGAGCCGACGATGGTTCCTGAGAGGTGCTCTGGTTCGTATGCTGCACGGCCACCGAGCAGAAAACGCCACACCCCAATGCTCGAGCGCCGCGCTGCGTTCGTCGGTGCGAGCTCTTCCTACGTAGGCGGGAGCACTTCGGCGCGCCGCGGCTTGGGCCCCAAGGCCTCCCGCAGCCGCTCTCGAACGAGCGCTGCGAGCGCCTCGTTGACCTTCCTTCGGAGCTGGGTCCGCGCCGTCACCAGGCCGATTTCCCGCACGGGGACCGGGCGTCGTATCGGCCGCGTGCGCTGATGGCGCGCGCCGTCGAGGGTGTCCACCACGAGCGCCGGAAGCACGGTCGCTCCCAGCCCGTCGTCGACGAGTCGGACGAGGGTCTCGAAGCTTCCGCTCTCGAAGTGGATCCGCGGCTGAGCCGCCGGCGGACGTTCGCAGAGCCAGAGGACTTGAGTGCGGAAGCAGTGCCCTTCGGGCATGAGCCAAAGCTCCCGCCGCTGCAACTCCTCGCCGGTCACCGACTTCTTCTTCAGCAGCGGGTCCGCCGGCGCCAAGTAGGCGTAGAGCTTCTCGTAACCCAGAGGGGTCTCCTTGAGGCCCGGCACTTCGAGGGGCGTGGCTGCGATGCCGGCGTCGAGGGTGTCGCTCTGGAGGCGGGCGACGATCTCCTCGGTCTTGAGCTCTTCGACCGTCAGCTCGATCTGGGGGTAGCGTTCGACCAGCGCCCGCAAGAAGAGAGGGAGCACGGACGCGGCCAGGGTGGGGATGACCCCCAGGCGGTACAGGCCCGAGGGCTCACCGTGGGCGGCCACCACCTGCGCCAGCCGCTCGGTCTCGCGCAAGACGAGGCGCATCTGGGTGAGGGCTAGCGCACCGGCGTCGGTCACCATCACCGGCTTCCGGCTGCGATCGAAGAGCAGGACGCCAAGCAACTCCTCGAGCTTCTGGATCTGCATGCTCAGCCCCGATTGGGAGACGTGAGATTTCTCCGCGGCTCGGCGGAAGCTTCGCGCCTCCTCGACGGCCACGGCGTAGCGCATCTGCGTCAAGGTCACTTGCGAGAGGTCCATCGACCGGAAGGTAGCTCGTTATCAGCTTGGATGAACGCGCGATAAGGACGTTCGATTGGATCTATGGCGAAGGCGGTCGTAGCTTCCCCGCGATGGCGCCCTCCGGCGCCGGAACGAACATCCATGGTTTGCGACTCATTCGAGGAATCATCATGTCTCTGATCAACACCAAGATCCTTCCGTTCAAGGCCCAGGCGTTCCACAACGGTGACTTCGTCGAGGTCACGAACGAGAGCGTGCTCGGGAAGTGGAGCGTCTTCTTCTTCTACCCGGCGGACTTTACTTTCGTGTGTCCGACGGAGCTCGAAGACCTCGCCGAGAAGTACGAGGAGTTCCAGAAGCAGGGCGTCGAGATCTACGCCGTGTCGACGGACACCCACTTCTCCCACAAGGCGTGGCACGACAGCTCGCCTGCGATCGCCAAGGTCAAGTACCCGATGGTGGGCGATCCGACCGCGACCCTCGCGCGCAACTTCGACGTCCTCATCGAGGAGGAGGGGCTCGCCTACCGTGGCACCTTCCTGGTGGACCCGGAGGGCACCATCAAGCTCTGCGAGATTCACGACAACAGCATCGGTCGCGACGCCTCGGAGCTCCTGCGTAAGGTGCGCGCGGCGCAGTACGTCGCCTCGCATCCCGGCGAGGTCTGCCCGGCGAAGTGGAACGAGGGCGCCAAGACCCTCAAGCCGTCCATCGACCTCGTCGGCAAGATCTGAGCGGGCTGCGAAGGAAAGGAGAAGCCGTGCTCGACGACGACCTCAAGCAGCAGATGCAGGCCTACCTCACGCGCCTGCGCCACCCCATCCGGCTGACGGCCTGGCTGGACGGGGGCGACGCTTCGGCGGAGCTTCGGTCGTTGCTGACCGACATCGCCGCCGCGTCGGAGCTCGTCGAGCTGGTCGTCGCCGAAGGTCACGGGGACGAGCGCGTCCCCTCCTTCGGCATCCACCGGCCTGACGAGGAACCCCGCATCCGCTTCGCGGGGTTGCCGCTCGGGCACGAGCTCTCCTCGTTGATCCTCGCGCTCCTTCATGTCGGCGGGCACCCGCCCAAGGAAGACGAGGAGGTCTTGGCGCGCATCCGCGGGCTCGAAGGGGAGCTCCGCTTCGAGACTTACTTCTCCGTCTCGTGTCAGAACTGCCCGGACGTCGTGCAGGCCTTCAACTTGATGGCCGCGCTGAATCCGGGGGTCTCGCACGTGGCCATCGACGGGGCCCTGTTCCCGGAGGAAGTCGAGGCGCGCCAGATCATGGCGGTGCCGACCTACTTCCTCAACGGCGAGCTCTTCGGACAGGGTCGGAGCGAGCTCATCGAGTTGCTCGACCAGCTCGATGAGGCTGGCGCCGCTCGGCGCGCCGAGGCGCTCTCGGCCAAGGAACCCTTCGATGTGCTGGTCGTCGGCGGCGGACCTGCGGGTGCGGCGGCGGCCATCTACGCGGCGCGCAAGGGGATCCGCACGGGGCTGGTCGCCGAGAACATCGGTGGTCAGGTCCTCGATACGAACGCCATCGAGAACTTTGTGTCGATGGTTTACACGGAAGGCCCGAAGCTGGGCGCGGCCCTCGAGGAGCACGTCGCCGAGTATCCGGTCGACGTCATGAAGAACCAGCGCGCCGCGCGGCTCGTGCCCGGCGAGGAGCACCGGGTCGAGCTCGAGAGCGGGGCGACGCTTCGGGCGAGGACCGTGGTCGTCGCGACCGGCGCTCGCTGGCGCAACATGAATATCCCCGGCGAAGCCGAGTATCGGACGCGGGGGGTGACCTATTGTCCGCACTGCGACGGTCCTCTCTTCAAGGGCAAGCGGGTCGCGGTCATCGGCGGGGGAAACTCCGGTGTCGAAGCGGCCATCGATCTGGCTGGCGTCGTCGCGCACGTTACGGTCCTCGAGCTCATGGACTCGCTCAAGGCCGACGCGATTTTGCAGCGCAAGCTCGCTTCCCTGGACAACGTCGAGGTCATCACCGGGGCGCGGACCTTGGAGGTCCTCGGCGACGGGGAGAAGGTGACGGGACTGGTCTACGAGGACGTCGCCACCGAGGAGCGCCGAACCCTCGAACTCGCCGGCATCTTTGTGCAGATCGGTCTCGTTCCCAACTCGAAGTGGCTGGGGGATTCCGTCGAGCTCTCGCCCTTCGGGGAGATCGTGATCGACGAGCGCTGCCGAACATCGGTCCCGGGGGTGCTGGCGGCCGGCGACGTCACGACCGTTCCGTACAAGCAGATCATCGTCGCGGCCGGCGAGGGCGCGAAGGCGGCGCTCAGCGCATTCGACCACCTCATCCGGCAGGCGCCCGAGAGCCCCTCCGAGGGCGGAGCCTGACCTCGAGGGTGAGGGCAGGGGCGCTGCGTTCGCCCATGGCTCGCGGGCCGCAAATGCGGTAACTGGGCCCGGTGAGCCGAGGCGACGAGCGCGAGCAGTCTCCACCACGCGTGCGACCGTCGGAGCCTGGGGTCGACCCGCCCGTCCGCTCCGAAGGGGAACGTGCGCCGCGCGCCGCAGGCTCGGGTTTGGGCGCCTTCGCCTGGGCTGCGGTTCTGGGGGCGTCGGTGGCCGAAGGGGGCGTCGCGGCCCTTGCGGCCGCCGAGGACGGGGGGCTCGCCGGCGCGCTCGTCGGTTTCCTGGTGGGGAGCGCGGCGGTCTTCGCTGTGGGCGGGGCGCTGGCGACTTTCGGGCAGCTCCTGCTCGACACGGAGGCCGCGAGGCATGCGGCGACGGCTCTCGCGGACGCCGTGGGCAGCGGACCGCTCACCTTCGTTGCGGCGCTCGCGGCGTCCGGCGGCGCCGTGGCCGTGAGTGTGCGGGGCGGGCTGCGTCTGCTCGATGCCATGACCGCGCCCTTCGCCCTCGCCGCCGCGGCGTTGCTTGCCGTCGGGGGCCTTGTGGTCATGCTTTTGGTCGCCCTGCCCTTCGCGCGCGCGCTTGCGCAGCGTCTCGGCGCGCGGGCGCGCGGTCCGCGGGCAGTGGCTATCGTCTTCGGGGTGCTTGCCGTTACCGTTGGGCTGTTGGCCGGCCGGGCGCTGCCGGGCGCCTATTTGCCGGCACCGGTGGCGACGTTGCTGGCCCTGGCATCGCTGCCTCTGCTGGACCGCCCCCGAGCCTGGCTCCGAGGGATCGCGTCGCGCGCACGGGGGTTCGCGCTTCTGCTCGCCGCGTTCGTTGCCGCTTCGCTTGGAGCGGCGACGCTCGAAGGGGCGTCGGCGTCGGTTCGAGGCGCGGTGCTCCGGCGCGCCCCATACGTGGGCAACCTGGTGGCGTTCCTGTGGAGGGCCACGGACGGCGACGGCGACGGGTTCTCGCCCTACCTGGCGGGGGGCGACTGCGACGACTCGGACCCCGCCGTCAACCCGGCCGCGTCGGAGGTGGTCGGCAATGGGGTCGACGAGAACTGCTCGGGGAGCGACGCGGCGCCGTACACGCCGCCGTTGCCGCCGGCCGCTCGCTGGCAGGTCCCGGCCCCGCAAAACATCGTGCTGATTCAGATGGATGCGCTGCGTCCCGACCATCTCGGGTTTACTGGCTACGATCGGCCGACCTCCCCCAACCTCGATCGCTTCCGCCAGCGCGCGACTTGGTTCCGCAACGCCTACACGAACGCGCCGAGCACACGCTTTGCGATGTCGAGCGTGTTCACCGGCTACGACGTCCGGCGACTGCCTTACTCGTCGCCGCGCCGCAATGGTTTCGTGCTCGGTCCCGGAGCACGCACGGTGGCCGAGACGCTCCGCGGGCGCGGCTACGACACGTTCGGTCTGACCATCACCTACGTGCTCGATCACAACCACGGGCTGGGCCAGGGCTTCCGGGTGTGGAGGACGCCCTGGCCTCAGGCCATGTGGCGTGAGAACTACCCGGTGGCGGCAGAGAAGACGACCGACGCGCTCCTCGAGTACCTCGACCAGCGTCCCGCGGCGGGGCGCCCGTTCTTCGCTTTCGCCCACTACCGCTGCACTCACGATCCGTACATCGCTTACGAGCGCTGGGCCTACGGCGAGATGGACGTCGACCGCTACGACAGCGCGCTGAACTACTGCGACGACCAGCTCCGCCGGGTCTTCGAGGCGCTGGACGCGCGTCCCGACCGCGATGGGACGGCGGTGATCGTCTTCTCGGACCACGGCGAGCTTTTCGGCGAGCACGGCCTGACGAACCACGGGCGTTGGCTCTACGAAGAAGACCTGCGCGTGCTGCTCCTCGCCGACATCCCGGGGGTGGACGCCCGTGCTGTCGACGCCCCCGTCACCCTTGCGGACCTCGGGGTGACGCTCTTCGAGCTCGGCGGTGCGTCGCCTCCACGCGACCCCGACGGATGGAGCTTGCTGCACCACATCGAGCCCGTACCGCCGCGGCCGCTCTTCGTGTTCAACGATCTCTGGGTCGCCAACGTGCATATTCGAGCCGAGGCGGTCCTGGACTGGCCGTACAAGCTCATCCGCGATGTGCCCACCCGCGCGCTCCAGCTCTTCGACGTGGTCGCCGACCCCCGGGAGACCCGCAACCTCGCCGACGACGAGTCTCAGCGCGCGCGGCGGGAGCGGCTCGGCTCGCTGCTCGACGCCTACGCGGCCTATGCTTCCGGCCACCGGGTACGTTGAGGGTCGCTTGCGCGCCCGAGGGCGGCGCCCATCGCTCGAATGTCGCGGACCTTCCACCGCAGCGGTCGCCAGTCGTCGTAGAGGTCGATGCGCGCCCAGAGCTCTTCGACCTCTCCTACCAGGAGATCGACCGGGCGAGGGCGCGCGAAGTAGGGGTGGCTGAGGCGCTCGGGCTCCCGTGGCTCGTGGCGAGCGAGCGCGCGGCGCAGCTTGGCGAACGCTGGCCGCGCGTAGTGGCGCGCGAAGGGGCTCTGGCGCGCGCGATCGACGCTCGCCTCGCCGCCAAACCAGTCGTGGAAGATCTGCGCGAAAGGTAGGTCGACCTCCCGCAGGTAGGACCAAAGGGCCGCGACGGTGGCCTCGTCCTGATCCGCACCTGCGCTGAGCAGGCCGAGCCGCTCGAGGACCGCGGCGCCGAGCGCCGCATGAGCTGCGCCTGCGAAACCTTCCAGAGCCGAGTGCCAGGGAGCCTCCGGCGACAAGGGGGCGAGCGCCTCGGCGAGCCGCTCGAGGTTCCATCGGGCCGCCTCCATCTGCCGTCCGTAGGCGTAGAGCCCGGCGCTGTCGAAGTACGCCGCCGTGAAGCTCGGGTCGTAGCGCGGAAGGAAGCGCCAGGGGCCGTAGTCGAAGCTCTCCCCGGTGATGTTCATGTTGTCGGTGTTGAGCACGCCGTGCACGAAGCCCGACGCCATCCAGCGTCCGGCCAGCTCTGCGGTCCGAGCGGCGGCTGCGACGAAGAGAGCGTGCGGCCGATCTTTTTCGTCGAGGTCGGGAAAGTAGACCTCCGCGCAGTGCTCCACGAGGCGGCGGAGCCGTGCTCGATCGCCGTGATAGGCGTGGCGCTGGAATGTCCCGAAGCGGAGGTGGGAGTGGCTCAGACGCACCAGCACGCACGCCCGCGTCGGCGAGGGCTCGTCGCTTCGCTGCAACCGCTCTCCGGTCTCGAAGATGCTGAAGGTCTTGGACGTGGGGACGCCGAGCGCTTCGAGCATCTCCGTGGCGAGCAGCTCCCGCACGCCGCCTTTGAGGGTGAGCCGCCCGTCGCCGCCGCGGCTGTAGGGGGTGCGCCCGCTGCCTTTGGTGCCGAGGTCGAGCAGCCGCCCCGCGCCGTCCCGGAGTTGCGCGAAGAGGAAGCCGCGCCCGTCCCCGAGGTCGGGGTTGTACTGCCGGAATTGGTGGCCGTGGTAGCGGGTGGCGAGGGCGACGGGCAGGTTGTCCGGCAGCGGCTCGAAGGACCAGAAGGCGCGGCGCCATTCCTCGTCCGTCAGCTCGCCCAGGCCGATCTCTGCGGCCCAGCGCTGGTTGCGGAAGCGCAGCACACGCTGAGGGAAACGTGCCGGCACCACCGCGTCGGCGAAACCTTCCCCAAGAGAGAGGTAGCGCGGGTCGGGCCGATAGCCGGGCGAGGGAGGCATCAGGTGCCGAGCCGGTCGGTGAGCCACGCGCTCAGCGGTGGGGGCTCTTCGCCAGGAGCCAAGGGCATGACGCACCAGCGCAGCAACTCCAGGCCGATGGGAAGATGGACCCAGCCGTCCGGTCCCCGGACGCGCAGCAGTGGCGGCGGTGCGAGCCCCTCGGCGTCGGCGGCGCACTCGGCCCACTGCACCTCGCGGCCGAGGTCGCGGGCGGTTACCACGGCGACGGCGTCACAGAGCGCCTGGAAGGCGAGGGCCGGGATCCACCGCACGGCGCCCTCGACGCAGGGCACGAGGAGGGCTTCGAGGGCGTCGAGGCTGGCCCGCCGCGGTGGGAGCGGGCGCTCGCCTTCGACCTCCAGGGCGACGTTGAGGCGCGCGAAGAACGCGCCGGGGCGCCCGCCGAAGACTTCGTCGGCGACCGACGGTCTCAGACGCTCGGCGATGCGCTCGGCCAGGGGTTGGGCGCGGACGTCGGCGCGCAGCGCACGCACCTCCTCGGGGACTGCCCGTCCCAGCGCGCTCGCCTCGCCCCGGGCGTGGGCGACGGCGGCCGGGTCCTCGTCTTCGCGCGTGAAGCCGAAGGCGCGCACGGCTTGGTCGAGCTCGTCCATGGCGCCGAACACCACCAGACGGAGCGCGCGAAGCGGTACTTCGAGGGCGTGGGATGCCGGGCGGCTGAGCTCGCTCAGGAGCGCCCCCTCGACCCGCTCGCGCAGCGCGTGGTGCAGGGCGTGCGGTCCACCCGGATCCTCCCAGACGACGAAGACGAGGTCGACGCGATCGTCGACGGGAAGCGCGAGCACGCGCGGATGCACCGGGTGGTCGGGCAGCGCCTCCTGCGGGCGCCGGAGCCCGGGGAAGAGATCGTCGAGGGGGCCGCGTTCCATGCGGTTCGCATAGGGCCTTGGCCGATGGGCGGCAATGCTACGGTGCGCGGGCGTGTACCGTGAGCAACCAAGGATCTGCCCGAGCTGTGGGCGCCCCATGGAGCCGCGGCCCGTCGCGGGCGGCACGGTCGACGTCTGTGAGCGTTGCGGAGCTGCCTTCTTCGGCTACTTCGATGGGGAGCCGAGCGCCCTGGCCCGGGCGCTGCCGCCGATGACGACGCGCGAGCCCGTCTTTGAGGAGCCCCCACGGTGCCCGGACTGCGATCTGGCCTTCGAGCTGCGGCCCTGGCTGCACGACGGTGGGCCCGACGTGCTGCGCTGCGAGGGATGCATGGCGATCTTCGCGACCCCTGCTGCTCTGGAAGCCCTCGCTCGCTACACGGCTCCCGGCGACGAAGACGGCCTGCGCGCGTGGGTGCGCGCGCTGTTTCGTCGTTGATGCTCGCATTCCTCCGTCACCGGTGAGGGTTCTCCATCGACGCGGCTGCGCGTCCCCGCCCAAGTCGGCTTCGAGGGGCCGCGCTCTCCGGCTCTCGAAGGGGTCGCGTCCTCGTGCTAGGTCCTCGCGGTGAGCTTGGTGGTCTTCGACGACGTCACCCTCTACTTCGGCGGCAAGCGGATCGTCGAAGGCCTCAGCCTGCGCATCGCGAGCGGCGACCGGCTGGGCTTGATCGGTCCGAACGGCTCCGGCAAGACCACGCTGCTGCGCATGATCGCCGGAACCCAGAAGCCGGACGGGGGTGCTGTGCGCGTGGGCAAGCGGACGCGGGTGGGCTACTTGCCGCAGGACGTCCACCTCGAGGGAGGGCGCACGCTCATGGACTTCGTGCGCTCGAGCGTCCCTGGACGTGCGGCGATCGAGCGAGAGCTCGCGGAGGCCGAGGCGGAGCTCGCCGAGCTCGCCGACGATCCCGACGCAGAGGACTACGAAGAGCGCATGATGGACGCCGCCGGACGGGTGGGCGAGCTGCACGAACGGCTCGCTGAGTTCGAGCAGATCTTCAGCGACCACGTGGCCAAGAGCATCATGGCCGGCCTCGGCTTCCGAGTGAGCGACCACGACCGCGATGTCGGCGAGTTCAGCGGCGGTTGGAAGATGCGCGCGGTGCTGACGTCGCTGCTCTTCCAGCGCCCGGATTTGCTGCTCCTCGACGAGCCCACCAACCACCTGGACATGCCTTCGGTGGCTTGGTTGTCGGGGTTCCTGCAGCGCTGGAAGCGCGCGTTCATCCTCATTTCGCACGATCGGGAGTTCCTCAACGAGCAGATCGACCGCGTCGTGAGCTTCGAGCCCGAGGGCGTGCGGCAATACAAGGGGGACTACGAGCGCTACAAGCGGCAACGCGCCGAGGAGCTCGTGCTCCTGCAGAACCGTGCGAAGAACATCCAGCGTGAGCGCGAGCAGACCGAGCGCTTCGTCAAGCGCTTCCGAGCGAAGGCTACGAAGGCCAAGCAGGTGCAGAGCCGCGTCAAGAAGCTCGAGAAGATGGAGGAGGAGGAGCGCGAGCTCAACTTGCAGGAGGTGCTGCAAACCCGCGTGATGAGCTTCCGCTTTCCGCCCGTCGAGCGGGCCGGGAAGATCGTCCTCGAGGTCAAGGGGCTCGAGAAGGCCTACGGACAGCAGCGCGTGCTTCAGGGGGTCGACGCCCAGGTGCATCGAGGGGATCGCATCGCGCTCTTGGGCATCAATGGCGCGGGTAAGACCACGCTGCTGCGTATCCTCGCCGGCGAGATCGAGAAGACCGCCGGCGAGTACGAGTTTGGGCACAACACGACGGTCGGCTACTACGCGCAGCACCATGCCGAGAGCCTCGACAAGACGCAGACCGTCTACGACGCGGTCCGCTCGGTGGCGAAGGACGCCTCGCACCAGCAGATCCGGGCGGCCCTTGGTGCGATGCTCTTCGGCGAGCAGGAAATCGAGAAGGTCGTAGGCGTGCTGTCCGGCGGTGAGCGTGCGCGTGTGGCGCTCGCCCAGCTGCTGGTGGCGCCGGGGAATGTGCTGCTCATGGACGAGCCGACCAACCATCTCGACCTCGAGTCGTCCGAGCGGCTGGCCGAAGCCATGGATAGCTTTGATGGAACGCTTCTCTTCGTGAGCCACAACCGGGCGTTCATCCGACGCTTGGCCAAGACGATCTGGTTCGTGGAGGACGGCAAGGTCGTGGTGTACCCGGGCAGCCTCGACGACTACATGGCCAAGTGCCGTCTCGAGGGGCTCGACCCGGCGGCCGCGGCCGTCAGCGACGCGGAGGTCGCCGCGCGGCAAGCGCCCGGTTCGTCGAGCGGGCGTTCGACCGTGGGAACGCCCGGGGCAGGCGAGCCCTCGGCGGGCGCGGGGCGGTCCGAGCGGAGCGTCGCGACCAAGGAGCGGCGCGCACGGCGGCGTAGCCGGGGCAAGAGACTTCGGCCGCTGGAGCGCCGGTGCCGCGAGCTCGAGGAACGCATCGCCAAGATCGAGGCCGCGCAGAGCGAGCGCACGGCGCAGCTTTCGGATCCGGCCGTGGTCGGCGACGACGCGCGGCGAACAGAGCTGACGCGCGCCTACGAGCGGGCGCAGGCCGAGCTCGAGGTCGCCATGGACACGTGGACCGAGGTGCAGGAGGAGCTGGAGGCGCTGCGCGCCGAGCTGGAAGCGCCTTGAGCGGCTCGGGCCGCATCGGGACCTTTGGTTGACAGCTCGCAGTTGGTGGGGGATCCGAAGAGGACCTGCGGCGTCCGTCAGGACGTCGCTAGCCGACGATCGTTTGGGGGGACCACGGAGCCGTGACCGACATCGACGACAAGCGTGAGCCGACCGATCGTGAGCGCCGGCGCCAGGAGACCGCCGAGCGGATCCTCGACGCGGCCATGGAGCTGATCAACGAGGGTGGCTACGAGAGCTTCACCATCGCGCGGCTTGCGGGCGAGCTCGACTGCGCCGTTGGTGCGCTCTACCGCTACTTCACCGGGAAAGACGCAATCCTCCGGGGCCTTCAGCTGCGGTGCATCGAGCGCATCGCTGACGATTTGAGGGATGTTCGGGACGCGGCGGTTCGGGCGAGCTCGGATCTCAGCGAGCGCGAGGGTGCCCTGCTTCGGGTGCTGAGCGCAGTCGTCGCGTACGAGTCGCTGATCGATCGCCGGCCGACGGACTACCGGCTGCTCGCGCTCAGCCTTGGGGACCCGCGCCATCTCCTGACGACGGACCTCGTCCGGCAGGTCTTCGATGCGCTGCGGGGCGTGCTCGCGGTGCTCTCCCAGGCCTTGGAGGAAGCGGCGGCGTGCGGCGCCCTCGACGCGGGGTCGAGCGATGACCGCGCCTTCGTGCTCTGGGGGGCCACCCAGGGGCTGCTCCAGCTTCGGAAGCTCGAGCGCGTCGAGCCCAAAGTCGCTCAGCGCCATCTCTTCGACGAGATGCTGCGCGCCCAACTCGTGGGGTGGGGCGCGGACGGCGGGCAGCTGCGAGCGCTTCAGGCGCGCGCCCGGTCGCTGCTCACAGCGCTCTGAGCCCATCTCAAGAGCGATCGTCGATCGATCCGTGGCCTGGGCAGGACCGGTAGAGCATCCGCGAGCCGAGGGAATGCCGGTCGCCAAGAAACG
>JALVDI010000414.1 GCA_027009115.1 Polyangiaceae bacterium
GGCAGGTGGTGCCAAGTCGTCGGGCCGTCAGCACCGGGCAGCCACTGGGCAGGCACTGGGCAGCCGGCCCGGCGCGCGCTGCCGGCCACCACAGCGCTCGGCCGCGCCGGGACCGACGTGGCGAGGCGGTGCGGGCTGCGGAGGCTGTCAGCGGGTGGTCATCGCCGCCGAATCGGAGATGATGTCCGGCCCCCCAGCGGAGCTGCGGCGCTCGGTCACCGTGCAGCGGCCTCCGGCGAGGATCGCCACGTCTGCGACGCGCCAGAAGTCGCGTCCTCGACGTCGCGGTCCGATGGGCGTCGCGCCGAACTCCGCTTCCGGTTCTGTGCTCGAACCGCCGCAGTAGATGCGGACGGTCACATCGCCACGGCCGGCGAAGGCGTGGACGCCAACGGTGTAGACGCCCAGCTCCGGATCGTCGATGTTGATGTTCTCGGGGCCGAAGCCGTTGGTGTCGTCGATGTCCAGGCGCGGATCGTCGGCCGTGCCGGGGCCGCCCCAGTTCAGTCGGGAGCCCTCGTCGCAGTTGGCGTAGTAGCAATCGTCGTCGCTGAACCAGCGGGTCGCGCGTGGGTGCGCGAGGTGCACGTCCATGTCGGTGTCGTCGGTGTTCCAGAACATCTCCACGCGCAGGCCCTCGTCGACCAGAGCCTCGACCAGGGTTTCGCAGGAGGCGGACTCGCCGTCGTCGTCCGTGACCGTCACGCGCAGGAGGTATTCGCCGGCGATGTCGGGCGTGAACTCGGTCGTGTCCGCGTTGCGTGGGGTGGGCGGCGCGGCGGCGGAGCCGCTTTCCCGGCTCACGAGCTGCCAGCGGTAGCGGAGCGTGTCACCGTCGTCGGTCGCTGTCGCTGTCACCGACACGGTGCTCAGTGGCGGCGTCTCGACGACCTCCGGACACATCACCGTCGGGGGCGTGGGCGTGCCGACGACCGTGACCGTGCAGCTCGACGAGAGGCCGTCGCTGTCCGTCGCCGTGTAGACGAGCTCGTAGGGCCCCTGGCGGTCCGGCGTGAAGACCGCTCGCGGCTGATCCCGCCGCCGAAGGGTCGCGGCGCTCCGCGGAGGCTTGCTCGTCATCTCCCAGGCGTGTCCGACCACCTCGGTGTCGTCGGAGACGGGCAGCGACACCGTGACGGGTTGGCGTGTCGGGGCGAGGATCGGCTCGCTGGGACACTCGATTACCGGCGGCGCCGTCAGCCGCACCGAGGCGTTGCAGCGGTCGCTCTCCCCACGGGCGTCGGTGACCGTCAGCTCGAGGACGTAGACGCCCGCTGTGTCGCCGCGGAGGGTGACCGTCGCCATGTCTTCGCCGTCGAGGGAGGCGCGGGCGCCCGAAGGCTGCCGCTGCACCCGCCACGCGAAGGCCACCGGGCCTTCGTCGTCGAAGCCGGCGCCGGTGACGCTCACTGGCTCGCCGACGCGCGCCACCACCTCGTCGCCCGGGCACGAGGCGATGGGCGGCCCATCCACCGAGAACACCTCAGCGACGCAGCTGGCTTCCGTGCCGTCGACGGAGAGAGCGACGAAGCGGAAAGCATAGCGTCCGCGCTCGGGGGGCACGACCGAGGTGGTGAGGGAGGTCGGATCGACGATCTCGGCCGGACCGCTCCCCGGCGGGAGCTCGTCGACGACCCACTCGCCCGCGATCATTTCGCCTCGCACCACCCTCGCGCTCACCTCCACGGGGACCCCGGGAGTGGTCATCACCGCCTCGCTGCAGGCGACCTCGAAGGAAGGCGGGGGGCTGTCGGGGCCTGCGTCGAAGCCGCCGTCGCGGATTCCTGCGTCCAGACTTCCGTCGGGGACCGCGCCGTCGTCGGAGCCGGTCACGAGGGCCGAACGGGCGCCGCAGCCGAGGAGGCCCAAAGCGAGGAGCGTCGAAGCGATGCGCATGAACGCTCTTTAGCGTCCAGCGGACGAAACGTCACGGGGCGGTCAGTCCGCAGGCCACCTCTGCAGATCTCATCAGCCCTGGCTTTCCAGCTTCTCCAGGCGATCGCCGAGCTTGCGAAGCGTGGCCTCGAGCTCGTCGAGGCGCTGCTCGGCCTTTCGGAGCCCCCCGTCGCCACGCCGCGCTTGCGCGATGAGCTTCCGCAAGCGCACCTGCTCCTGATGGGTGAGGGTCGCCGCGTAGGCCTCGACCGCCGGGAGCGCCCGGCGGGTCTTCGTCGCACACAGCGCCTGCGCCGCAGCCCAGCGGACCTTGGGCGCCTCGTCGCGCAGGAGGTCGACAAGGGCGTCCACGGCGCGCTCGCGCTCAGGCTCGTCGAGCCTCGGCGCGAGGGTCCCCAGGGCGGTCGCGGCGTGAGGTCGCACGGTGAAGGGGGTGGCCCCGGGCTTCGCCCGGCTCAGGAGCCGATCGAGGGCGGCTCGGCGCCGCGTCTGGCCGAGGCCCCGGAGCGCGCCCGCCTGCGCGAAGCCGCCGAAGCCCGGCCGTTCGCTGGCCTGCACCAGCAGCTCCAGGGGGGCATCCTCACGCTGTGCGCCGAGGGCCTCGTGGGCCGCCTCGAGAGCCCGGGGCGGCAGCCCGCCGGCCTCGATACGCGCCCGTAGCGCGGCGCCCACGACCGGGTCGCGGTAGCGCCCGGCGGCCCGCAGGACAGCGGCGAGACTCCGCGGCTCGTCGTGGGTGCGCACCTGCTCGGCGAGCGCCCGCACGGCGCTCTCGGTCTGCGCCCGCCCGAGGGCTTCGGCGAGCTGGGTCTGTACGCCCCAGTGCGGGTCCTCTCGAAGCTGGTCGGCGACGGCGGCGATGTGCGCGGTCTTACCCGTTTGGGTGAGTTCCCGCCCCGCGAGGATACGGCCCCAGACGTCGTCCTGACGGAGCTGGGCCAGGAGCCGGCGCTCGCCGACCTTGAAGTCGAGCTCGTGGAGCACCTTCTGGTCCGGGTCGATCCGCACGCGCTCCGGCTCCTTCTCCATGGGGACGACACGGGTGAGTTTTTCCTGGTCGAAGCGCACCGTGCGCAGGTGACGCTCCCCGTCGATCCAGTAGGCGAGGTCGAGGTCGAAGGCGAAGACGGGGACGCCGGTCTTCTCGTCGTGTTGGGTCTGCTCGATCTCGAAGCAACCCTCCTTGGTGCTCGCCCGCCAGCTGAAGCGAGCCTTCAGCTTCGGGTGACCGGGGCTTCGTAGCCACTGGTCGAAGAAGCGATCGAGGCTGCGCCCGCTCTCCTCTTCGAGGACACGGCGGAAGTCGTCGGTCTCGACCACCTTGCCCCCGAACTCGCGGAGGTAGCGCTGCACGGCGCGCCAGAACGTGGCTTCGCCGAGCATCTTGCGCAGCATGTGCAGCCGCCACGCTCCACCGGGGTAGAGATGGTAGTCGTACATGTCCCAGCTGCTGTCGAAGCGCCGGGTCACGATGGGCCGCCGGTAGCGCTCGTTGCTTTCGCGGAAGTAGTTCTGCGCGTTGAGCCAGAGGTCGTAGGCGGCGGCGTCTTTGCCGAGGTCGTGCTCGAGCCAGCAGGTCTCCATGTAGGTCGCCCACGACTCCTTCAGCCAAGCGTGTGCGTAGTCCCGGCAGACCACGTGGTCGCCAAACCAGCTGTGGGCCATCTCGTGGAGGTTGATGGCGTCGAGGAGCTGCCGTTCTTCGCTTTCGAGGGCCTCGTCGAGCATGAAGCGGTCGTCCCAGGAGACGAGGGAGATGTTCTCCATCGCGCCTCCGATGCCGGGCACCGCGAACTGGAAATACTTGGGGTAGGGGTAGGGCGTTCCGAGCTGTTTGGGGAGCCAGCGCAGCATGTCGGCGGTGCGCCGAAACGAGCGCTCGAGGTGCCCGGCGTCGAAGCGCGACGCCGGCGCGAAGGCCGCGATGGGCACCCCTTCGACCGGTTCCGCGTCCCAGCGCACGAAGTCGCCGACCGCGAAGCACGTGAGGTAGCTGGGGCAGGGCTGGTCGAGCACCCACGTCGCGGTCTTGGTGCCGTCGTCGTGCGGCTCCTCGCTTTCGAGCGCGCCGTTGGCGAGGATCGTGAGCCTCGCGTCGGCGCGGATGCGGAAGCGCAACGTGGGGCGCACCGCCGGCAGGTCCACCGTGCACAGCCAGTGCCGCGCCCGCTCCGTCTCGTGGTCGGTGACGGCGAAGAGGGGCGCGTCGGGAGCGGCGGTCGTGGGCTTCGAGAAAAAGAGGCCGCTGCGGGGCTCGGTCACCGCGTAGCGCAGGACGACGCGTCGCTCCTCGCCGGTGACGAAGGGGCGCTCCCAGGCCAGGTGCAGCTCCTTGCCGTCGTAGGACCAGGTCACGCCCTCGCCTGTCACGCGCAGATCGTCCAGCTCGACCCCATGGAGCATGAGGGCGCCCGCGCCCTCGTCGTTGCAGCGGATCGTGTGCGTCACCTCGGCGTCGAGTCGCTGTCGCTCCAGGTCGAGGCGAAGGTCGAGGTCGAGGTGGACTGGCTGCAGCCGCAGGTCGGGTGCGTAGTGGGGGGTGGCCTGCTTCGAGGCGAAGTCGGCGCTGGTCTTCTCGCGGCGTTCGATCTCGATGTCGGAGCGCCCGCGGCGTTCGGCGTAGAGGAGTGTCACCCCGCTCTCCTATCGCGGGCCGGCCCCGCCGCCAAGCACGCGCGGTCGGCCCGAGGCGCCGGCCTCAGTGCTCCGCCGCCTGCTCACCTCCGCTCGTCGCGCCGGTCGCGCTGCTCCAGCAATACGAGGATGGCCGGCATCGTCAGTACCGCCGAGAGAAGGCAGGTGATCTCGCTGATGGCCATCGCCAGACCGAAGCTGTTGATGGCCTGGTTCGCCGAGGTGTAGAGCGAGGTGTACCCGACGATGGTCGTGAACGAGCAGAGCGCTACGGCCCCCCCGGTGCGTTCGATCGCGTCGAAGACCGCGTCGGCGTTGCCCTGAAGGCGCTCCAGGGTGTAGCGGCGCATCACGTTGACCCCGTAGTCGACCCCGTTGCCGAAGGTGATCGGGAACGCGACGAAGTTCAGGAAGTTGAGCTTCATGCCCGCGAGCGCCATCGTGCCGGCCATCCAGACGATGCCCGTGAGCAGCGCCAGCATCGTCAGCAGTCGCTCGCGCAGCCGCCGGAAGGCGATGAGCGTCAGGGTGAGCGTCGCGAGGAAGGCCCAGAGCATCGCCTTGGGCCCATCGCGCAGCACGGTGTCGATCATGTCGGCGAAGACGGGTCCGCGGCCCGCGATGGGCACGTGCTCGCCGCTGGGCGCCTCGACGCTTCGCAGGGCTTTGGCCCACTCGATGAGGTACTTGCCGTTCCAGATCGACCGTGTGGCCTCGACGACGAGGATGCGGCCGCGGGTGGTGTCCTTCTCCGTGAAGCTCCGAGCGGCCTGCGCCGGAAGGTCCCCGATGTCGACGGTCTCGGGCTGCTCCGGCGGAAGGTAGTCGTCGATGGTCGCGCGCGTTTCGTCGTCGGCGTAGCGGCGCAGGTCGAGCATCAGCGAGCGGATCTCCGCCAGCAGCGGGAGCTTGGCTTGCTGGTCCTTGGGCAGCAGATCGTCGAGGCTGCGGACCTTGGGCCGCCAGAGCCGCTCCTCTTCGGGCAGCGCCGCGGCAGTCTCTTCGAGGGATCGCTCCATGGCGATGGCGTCGGTGCGGTCGCGCAGCAGCAGGACCATGCCGTTGCCCTGGGCGGCCGCACCCACGATCTCGTTCGCCTCGTGGTTGACCATGCGCGAGGTTCGCGCGCCCTCGCGCTCGGAACGGAGCTTGCGGAAGTTGTACTCCAGCGGATCGTTCGCGACGGCGCGGCCGGCGGCTGCCAGCGAGAGCAGCGTCACCAGCACGCTGCCGACGACGATCGCCTTGGGCCGCGCGCGCACCATGCGAGCGAAGACAAGACCGTAGAGGCTCCGGCCGGCGGTGCCGTCCATCGTCGGTGCCAGCGGCTTGAAGCGCTCGAAGAGCACCGCGAAGGCGGGCAAGAGGGTCACCGCTCCCACCCAGCAGGCGACCATTCCGAAGCCGCCGATGATCCCGAAGTCCCGAAACCCTCGGAAGTCTGTGAGGACGAGGGAACCATAGGCGAGGGCGGCAGCGAGGGAGGCGGTGAGGGTGCCGGCCCAGGTGCTGCGATGCGTCCCCAGGACCGCTTCGTGGACGTCTCGTCCGCAGCGGCGCTCCTCGAAGTAGCGCGCGAGCCAGATGATGTTGGGATTGATGCCGTTGCCGATGACGATGCTGCCGAGGAACGCCGTGGACGTGTTGAGGAAGTCGACGGTCAGCTCCGCGAAGGCGAAGGTCAGCGCGACCGGGGCCAAGAGGCCCGCACCCAGCAGGACGATTGAACGCAGGCGCCGGAAGAAGAACCAGATCGCGAGGAGCACCACGACGAAGGTGACGATCGTCGCGCTGATCAGCTCCCGGGCGATGGCATCGGTCTCCTCGAGCGCCACGACGACGCTCCCTCCGAGGAGGACCTCGATGTCTTCGCCGTAACGGCTGGGCTCCACCTCGTCGATGACCCGCTCGATCTCGCGCAGGAGCCCGCGGCTGCCCACGGCGTCGTCGGCGCTCTTGTCGGTGCGGACGAAAAGCAGCAGGAAGTCACGGTCCTCCGAGACGTAGAAGCCGTCCGGGTAGCGGTCGAACTTCGACTCGCGCGAGCGCATCCGCTCGCGGAGCTGCGAGAGCACCTCGTCGGGCTCGGGCCCTTCGTCGTCTTCGAGGTCCACGAAGAAGGGGTTGGCCCGCTCACGCTCTCGTTCGAGCAGCTCTCGGAGCGCGTCTCGTGCCTCCCGAAGATCGGCGAGATCGGCGTAGAGGTGGCGGTGCGCGTAGACGAAGTCGCGGTACTCGGAGACGTTCCAGTCCACCGACTTGACGACGTTGTCCGGTAGCGCGTCGAGGCGCTCGGCGAGGTCGCGGGCGAGGGCCTCCATCGCTGGAAGGTTCTTTCTCTCGGAGTGGATGGCGACGGTCACCGTCGCGAGGCTCCCGACGCGTGCCTCGGCTTCACGGAGGTCGTCGACGCTCGGCGCGTGCTCCGGCAACAGCGCCGTCCACTGGCTGTTGAGGCCGAGCTGGAGCGCGAGGGGCACGCTCGCGGCGGTGATCAGCGCAGCCACCACGACGAAAAGGCCAGGCCGGGAAACCTGAGCCGCCGCGAGACGCTCCCACTTCATCGGGGCATCCCTACCACCGGCAACTCAGCGGGCAAAGAGATCCGTCGCGAACCGCAGGTCCGACTCGTCGTCGATCTCCGCCCAGCGGTGGGGCCCCACGTGGCTGTAGGCGAGGTCCACGGCGCCCTCGTCCAGGAGCCGAGCGAGGACCGCTTCGTAGTACTCGCCCAGGGCCTCTCCGCGGACGGCCCGGCCCAGAGCCGGGACGAAGTGCTCGGTCAGCAGATCACGGGAGAGGCGGTAGAGGTTCACGGTCTTGAGGGCGCGATCGTAAGGGAAGCCCTCGCCCTGATCCTTTCCCAGCACCATCCTGTCGGCCCAACCGGGCCGGTCAGGGGATGGGAGGATCACCGTGCCGTTCATCGGCGGCCGGAAGTCGTCGACGACCGCGACGTTTGCGGCCGGATGTGCGACCAGGTCGCGCAATACCCCAGCGTCGTAGCGGAGGTCGCCCTCCAGCAAGAGGACATCGTCGTCGAGCTCCTTTCGGGCGAGCCACATCGTGTAGAGATTGTTGGTGGTCGCGTAGTCGGGGTTGGAGACGTAGCGCAGCGCGACGCCGGCGAAGGCATCGCCGTAGGTTTGGCGGATGACATCTTCCATGTGCCCGACCACGAGCACGGCCTCGCGGACGCCGACTTCGGAGACCATCCGCAACGCGGTGCTCAGCAGCGGCGCGCCGTGCAGTGGGACCATGCACTTGGGACGCTCGTCCGTGTAGGGACGGAGGCGTCGGCCGCGGCCGGCGATGAGAAAGACGGCTTTCATGCGTGAGGTCCTAGCAATGGGCATGCCTCCGGGGAGCGTCGCTCCTCAGCAGTCCGCCCCAGTAGCGACCGCGATGAGGGAGAGGTCGGCGGGCTGTCAGGTCGCGGGCCGTCTGGAGCGCAGCTCGGCCGCCCTTCGGTGGTGAGGATGGAGGCGTGGTGGTGTGGTGAGGGCTTCACGGGCGTGAGCCCGGTGCCACGAAGGCCACGGTCGAGGCCGTCATCGGCTACGCATCTCGAGGATCTTGGCGAAGGAGCGGGTCTGGATCTCCTCGACCGTCAGGCCCGTTACGGCGAGCTCGTCCAAGGAGACGGCGCCGCAGTTCAGACCGCGAAGGAAGTAGTTGAGCAGTCCTTGGCCCGTCGCTGCGTCGTCGAAGACGTCGCCGACCAAGGTTGCCTGGGCGGCCTTGTCCATGAAGTTCTTGAGGCGTTCGGCGGCGGCGGCGAAGCCCTCCAGGAAAAACGCATAGGAGGCCGCGTAGCGGACGGGGAGCTGCGCAGGGTGCAGGTCCCAGCCCTGGTAGTAGCCGTTGACGAGGGCGTGGCGGATGTGTCCGGCGGCCAGGCGCCAGGCGTCGTAGACCGCGGCGCGGTTCTCGGCCTCTTGCTCGGGCGTGAGGGACTGCCCCTTCGGCGCGCGGTGCGGCCCGACGGGCATGATGTTCGTCGCGCCGTCGGACAACCACAGGCCCGTGTTGGCGAAGGCGACCTTCATCATGTGCAGCGCAAAGTCGCAGGCGGGGTGGTCGATCTTCTGGTAGGCGGCGGTGATGCCGCAGCTCGCGGTGTAGTCGTAGGTGCCGAAATGCGCCGCGACGCATCGTCCTTCGGCGGCGTGGACCAGGCGCGGCAGGTTGCAGTGCCCCTCCGCGTCGAGGATCGACTGCGTCAGCTCGATCATCAGCTCCATCTTCAGCGCGCCGCGGGGCAGGCCCAGCTTGTCCTCGAGGGCTTCGAAGAGGCGCACCAGGGTCGCGACTTGCTCGGGGATGGGCACCTTCGGGAGCGTGACCACGAAGTTCTCCGGCAGGCGCCCGGCCTTCTCGACGAGGGTCGAAAGAAAGATGTCGAGGGTGCGCACGGACCGGCGCTTGAGCTCGTCGTTCAGCGGCTTGATGCGGATGCCGACGAACGGGGAGAGGGTGCCCTGCTCCATGCCGAGGGCGAGCTCCGTGGCGGCGCGCACCGCTGTCGCGTCTTCCTCGTCGTCCGGCCGGTTGCCGAAGCCGTCCTCGAAGTCGATGCGGAAGTCCTCGACGGGTTCCCGTTCGAGCTTGCGGCGAGTCCGCTCGTAGACGGCGCAGGCGAGCCAGAGCTTGGGCTCTGCTTCGCGGAAAGCCTCGGGGTCGTCCTCGAAGGCGCGGCGCGCGGCGTCCGGGTCGGTGGGCTTGCTGTCGAGCAGGCCGATGGCGCCGGCGAAGGCGAACGGGTCCGGGGCGTAGGTGTCGAGGGAGCGGAGCGCGAGCTTCCCGAGCTTGCCGACCGTCTGCGCGCTGAAGAGCTGAGCGCCGCCGTAGACCGTGTGGATGGGCTGGCGGTCCGGGCGGTCGCCGGGGTAGCGCTGGGCGAACGCGGCGTTTGCTGCGCCCAGGGCGTCGAGGGTCACGCGTTGTTCGTCGAAGAGGGTGCTTTCGATTGCCATATCAGCTTCCTCGGTAGGTGCTGTAGCCGAAGGGGTTGAGGAGGAGGGGCACGTGGTAGTGCTCGTCGGTCGCGGTGATCGTGAAGACGACAGGGATGTGTGGGTAGAAGCCCGAGCGGCCGCTCGC
>JALVDI010000415.1 GCA_027009115.1 Polyangiaceae bacterium
ACACCGATCTGGATCTGGGCTCAGGCATCGAGGGGCTCGTGGCGGATCTGGCGGCCGATGGCCCCGCCGCGGCGGAGGCCGAGCGACTCCTTGCGGCCATCGGCGCGCCCGCGCTCCGAACCCTCACCGAGCGCTGGAACGGGATGGGACCCGGCGAGCGACGCCGGGCCCTGCGCGTCTTCGCCGCCCACCCGAGCACAGAGCCGGGTCGGGCCGGGCTCCTTCGGGCCGTGGAGGATCCGTCACCGGAGGTGCGCCGCGCAGCCCTCGACGCGATCCTCGAGGCGGGCGCGCTCCCACCGCTCCTCGAGTTGCTCCAGATCGGCGGTGAGGCGGGCGACGCGGCGGCGCTGACCCTGAGCCGGCGACACCCCCACGCGGCAGCCCCGGCGCTCCTCGACGCCCTGGCCGATGAGGGGGGGTGGGATCGCCCGGCGCTGCGCCGCGCCCTCCGCACCGCGTACCAGCGGGGCGCCGACGACGAGGCGCTGCACCGCTGGCTGGGCCAGGCACCTTCCTCGGCGCGGGCGGCGGCGGCTTTGGCCCTCGCGGGTGGGGGAGAGACGCTGCGCTCCCTGGCGACGGAGGCCTTCCGCGCCGCTGTAGCGGTCGTCGACGAAGAAGCTCCATTCCCGGACCGTTGGCGCCTCACCCAGGCGGCCTCCCGGCTGGGGCCGGACGAGGAGGTCGATGTGTGGCTGCGCGGCGCCTTTAGGGCCGCCGAGTGGATGCTTCGAGCCGCAGCCCTCGACGCCCTGCGAAGGCGTGGGGCGCCGGGGCTGTCCGCCGTCGCGCGCGAGGGCTTGCGCGACGAATACCCGCGCGTTCGGCGGGCGGCGATCCGGGCCCTCGCCGCGGAAGGTCTGCGCGGACGTGACGTCGAACGGGTCGCGCTGCGCGCTCGGCGTGATCCCTGGCCGATGGTCCGAGCGGTCGCCGTCGGAGTGCTGCGGCCCCTCGAACGGGCGCGTCCCATTCTCCACGCGGCCCTCGGCGACCCCTCGCCCGTCGTGCGTGCCGCGGCGGTGGAGGCCCTGCATGCGGCAGGGGATCTGTCTGCGTGGCCGGCGGTGCGCGCCCGGCTCGAGGATGATCGCGAGTGGCCTCAGGTCCTCCTCGCGGCGATCCGCTTCGCACGCGCCCGCTGCCGCGGCGATGCACTCCCGGCCCTCGCCGCCGTCGTGGACCGAGCCCTTCGGCCGGACCCCTGGGCGCCCGATGTGGCGGTAGCCGTCGAGGCTCTAAGCGCCGCCGCGTCGATCGGGGGCGAGGAGAGCCGCGCGCTCCTGCGGCGCGCGGGCGGCCCGGGCTCCCCCGCCCCGCTTCGCAACGCCGCCGAAGCGGCCGCATCCGCCGACCCCTGCAGAGCGGCGGACGGCCCCTGAAGCCGAGCCGCGAGCCACGCGCCGCGGTGCTTGTGGTTCCTTGCAGGTGCGTGGTACGTTCGCGCCGCTTTCCCGTGGAATTGCACATGAATCGAGCATTCGTCCTGGTGCCCCTCCTCCTGGTCCTCGCCTGCGGTGAGAGCCAGACCGATCTGAACGTCGAGCGACTGCCCGATGTGCAACCGAACCTGCCGCAGGTGCCGACCCTGCCGCCGCCGCCGCACCCGACGCAGTATCCGGACGGATCCTACAGCGTCTATGGCGTCCGCGCGCGGTTGCGGAACACCATCGACACGGAGCTCGCGGTGACCGGCTACATCGTGGACATCTACACGCCGCCGGAGTGCGACCGTCGCCACGATCCCAACTGCCGCGTCCTGGCACCTCATATGCGCATTGCCGACACCCGCGGGGAGAGCGATCAAGCCAAGACCCTGATGGTGGTGGGTTACGCGGAGAACCAGGAGCAGATCGACGAGGCTGTCGAGCTCCACCGGCGCGGGCGTTACGAGCCTCCGCCCCCTGAGTCGGGGCTCTTGCCCATCCCGGTCGACTTCGCCGTCGGCAACAAGGTGAAGGTCAGCGGACGGTTCACGCGCATCAGCTCGGCAGGCTTCAACAACTCCGACGGCCTCCTCGAATACCGGGGCCACGAGACCCTGGAAGCCGTCGAGCCGGCCGAAGACTAAGCGGCTCGCTCACCACCGCGGCCACACGGCGACGTGGCTGCTGCCTAATTCGAGCCTAGCTCCTCTGCGTTCACATGGTCCGGTCTGGGCCCCTTGCCGAGTGTGCCTCTTCACCCCGAGTGTGCCTCTTCACCTCTCCGTCCCACAAGCCGTAAGGCCAGGGCGAGGCCACCCCAAAGGAAGCGCGGCCCAAAGGAAGCGCGGCACGCCACCCCAAAGGCAGCACGGCTCCCCAGGCAGCGCACCCCCAGGCAGTGCCGGCCTGGTCGGAGCGCCGAAGGGTCGCCGCGGCCCCTCGTCGCAGCGCGCCCCCAGGCAGCGTGGCACCCCCTGCCGGGCTGGTCGGAGCGGCGAAGGGTCGCCGCGGCCCCTCGTCGCGGCCCAAAGCGGGCCCGCCACGGGCCCCGCTCGGCCCAGTCCCCCGCCCGAGCGGCCCCTTTGGCCTCCGAATTCGCCTCGGCCGGCCTGTTTCGGGCGG
>JALVDI010000416.1 GCA_027009115.1 Polyangiaceae bacterium
ATGGCCGCGAAGCTCGAGGTCTCGATACCGAACACGCCAAGGATCGCGACGACTGCCGCGACGAGAACCAGATTGCGCACCAGGCTGGCGAAGAACCGAACGAGGGTGGCGTCGAGGTTTCGCTTCTCGCCGGCGCGCCGGACCGTGCGTCCGAGGGCGCCTGCGATGATCCAGGCAGCGAAGAGCCCGACGAGAGCGCCGAGGATCTTCATGCCCCAGGGCGCGACCTCCTTGTTGAGGGTCTCGAGGATCGTGTCGACGTCGAGTCCACCGCCCGACGACTCCGATCCGTCTTCTTGCGCGAGGGCGCCCGCCGGCGCGAGCGCAGCCGCGAGAGCCAGGCTGCGGTAGAGGGTTTGGACAAACTTCATGGGGTCTCTCCGATTCAAAGCAGCGTGTAGATCAGGCTGATGGTCGTGTTGGTGTCGAGCTTCTCACGGCTCGTGCCATCCCCCTGAAGCGCGGGGACGTTGTCGAACAAGAGCTTGAACTTGAGCTCGACCTGGAGGCTGTCGACGATGGTGCTCCGCAGCGCGGCGTCGAAGTTGAGGCGCAGGTCCTCGACCTGCTGCAAGTTCAGCAGTGCTTCGAGACCCGTCAGGAAGTGGACGTTCTCATTGATGGCGTTGTCGTAGCCGAGGTAGACACGCGCTGCGTGCACGATCTGGGTCGTGTCGGCCTGACATTGCGCCGGCCGGTCCGCGATGTTCATCGGTGCCCCTTGCGCCGGGTCGCAGCTTGGATCCATCGCCGTGTCGGGATCCTGAATGGCTTCTGGGTCGAAGTTGTCGTAGGTCATGTCGTAGCCGAGCTCGGCCCAGCTACGATGGTTCGACTCCTTGAAGAAGTTGCGCAGATAACCGGCCTGGATCTGGAGCCGGGTGTCGAGGCCGGCGAAGGTGTCCCAACGGTGGGCGGCCGCCAAGAAGAGCGCGTCGAGCTTCGTCAGGTAGAAGTCGTAACGCAGCCGCGAGTTCGAGTTGCGCACGGTGTCCACGTACGCATCGCGGTCGTCGCTCGGAAGATTCGCGCGCCCGTAGTTGAAGGTCCACTCGGCTCCGAAGGAGTGGTGGCCCCGGACGATCCGAAAGTTCGTCCCGGCGTTGAGCATCCAGCTCTGGGTGTTGCCGGTGTTGATCACCGCACCGGCGCTCACGGCCCAGCTCGTCACATCCTCCTCGGGGCGCTCCTCATTGACCCGCTCGGTCAATTGCTCTGGAGCGGGCGCCTGCGCGTCGGCCTGCGCAACCCCCAGGAGGCTGAGCGCCGCGATCGCTCCGATGGCCCATCCCTGTTGTCGCATCGTCTCTGTCTCCGTCGATTGGGTTTCTCACCGAGGGTCGGAACGCGACCCCGCCGCGGGCCCGAGCAAGAACCTTGCCCACGAGATTCCAAAGGGCCGCAGAAGAGCGCACCGGGGGAACGACGGCCGGAGGCCCCGATGCGTGGGAAGGACCCTACAGTCGTTTCCATGCAGCCCTCCGGAGCGGCCCGTCTCTCGACGCAGCGCGCTAACGCATCAACGCTTCGAGCAGCGCGAAGTTCTCTGCCTCTTCGGGGTCGATCTTGCCGTCGGCGACGATCATCGCCCTGGCCGTGTCGAGGAAGATTTGACGATGCTCTCGGGGGATGTCGGCGGGGTCGAGCTCCTCGGCGGGAGGGGGCACCTGAAGCCACTGCTCCACCTGTCGGCGCTCCTCCTCGTCGAGCTCGAGCTCTCCGACGAGCTTGCGGACGAAGGCACGCTCCTCGTCCTGAATCTCGAGATCCGCCCAGGCAAACGAGCAAATGAACCTCATCAGCCGGAGCCGATCCTCACGATCCAAAGCATGCATGGTCCGGACTCTACGCGCGGACGCCCCGCGGGGGAAGGGGTCACTGGGGCGCGGTAACGCCGACGAATCCCCGCGCCGCGCAGTCGCCGACATCCTGTTCGAGGATGAAGAAGAAGATCCAGAGACCCAGGAGGAGCGCGACCCCCATCCGTAGGAGGAAGCGAAACACAAACACGCGGTCGCGCCTCCGCAGCGCCGCCGCGGCCTCGTCGAAGTCCGGCGGCTCCGGGGGTTCGGCGCCGGGCTCGGCAGGCTCTTCGCCCTCTTGCGGGTCCATGCTAGGAGAGCATGGGCTCGACGGAGGCCCCCCACAAGGGGTCGGAACGCACCGACCCATCGTGTAGAGTGTCCGCGCTCCGCCGACTCGACTGAGGAGACTGATACCGATGACGACGAAAGTGACCATGCCGCAGCTCGGGGAGAGCGTCGTGGAAGGCACCGTAGGGCGATGGCTCGTGAAGGAAGGAGATCGGGTCGAGAAGGACCAGCCCATCGTCGAGATCCTCACGGACAAGGCGGACACGGAGGTGCCTTCGCCGGTGGCCGGGGTCCTGACCAAGATCCACGCGGGTGTCGACGAGGTGGTCGAAGTTGGCGCCGTCTTGTGCGAGGTCGACGAGAACGCGAGCGCCGGAGCCGAACCCGCAGCGCCCGAAGAGCGGGGCACAGCCGAAGCGGCTACCGCGTCGGCGGAAGCTCAGGCGTCGCCGTCGGTGCGCAAGCTCGCCCGAGAACGGGATGTCGACATCGCGCAGCTGACCGGCAGCGGCGAGGGTGGGCGGGTCACCCGCGAAGATGTGCTCGCGGCCGCGGAGCGCCCTTCCGCGGAGCGCCCCGCGACCGCCACCCCACGCCCGGCCGCACCGCCGCCACGCCCGCAAGCTCCGGCGGCCGCACCCACGGGCGCCTTCCGCATGCCCCCGTACGTGCCCTCGCCCGGCGACGAGATCGTCCCCTTCACGCGCCGGCGCCGGATCATCGCCGACCACATGGTGTTCTCCAAGCACGTTGCTCCGGACGTCGTGACCTTCGCCGAGTGCGACATGTTCCGCACGGCCAAGCTCCGAGATGCCCACAAGGGCGCCTACAAGAAGGAAGGCTTGAACCTCACCTTCATGGCCTTTGTCGCTCACGCCACGGCCCGGGCTCTGCGCGAGTTCCCCGAGCTCAACGCTCGGGTGCTCGACGACGCCTACGTGAAGCTCAAGCATCTGAACCTGGGCATCGCCGTCGACACCCCGGAGGGGCTGGTGGTGCCGGTCATCAAGGACGCCGACGAACTGTCGATCCGCGGGCTGGCCAAGGCGATCATCGACCTGGCCGAGCGTGCCCGCAACGGCAAGCTCACCCCCGACGATCTCTCGAACAAGACCTTCACGATCTCGAATCCAGGCCGCCGGGGCAATCTCGTCGGCGGGGCGATCATTTCGCAGCCGAACGTTGGGATCCTCCGCCTCGGCACCATCAAAAAGCGGCCTGTGGTCATCGAGCGCGACGGCGAGGACATCCTCGCGATCCACCCGGTGATGTACATGGCTCTCACCTACGACCACCGCGTCGTGGACGGCGTGCACGCCAACGGCTTCCTCTACCGAATCTCGGAGATCTTGGAGCAAGGCGACTTCGAGGTCTGAGCGCCCCCAAGAAGCAAGGTCTGAGCGCCCCCAAGAAGCCACAGTGAAAGACGTGCGCAGGCCTGCGCCCCGTGACGCCACGGGGGTGCGCCGAGGTGCCGGATCCGGAGAGGGCCTCCTGGGCCCTTGGCAGCGTCAGGGGTTGTAGGTGAGGGTGTAGCGGCTGCCCGCGCTCATGCCGTCCACGAAGACGAAGTGGCCGCTCCCCACGTCGAGGCTGGCCTCGTTCGAGTCACCACGCACGCACGCGACCTCGCTGGTGGCGTCACCGCAACGGTCGCGGACGTAGACGGCCGGAACGAACCCCTCCGCACGGACCTCGAAGGTTGCGCTGGAACCAGGTCGAGGACGGAAGGAGAAGACGCCTTCGTCGGCCGCGAAATCGACGGGAAGCTGGCAGCTCCCCTGCTGGACCCCAACGCCTGTGAGCCCCGCAGATCCGACCACGGTTCCGCCCTCGCCGATGTCGAGCACGGTCGGGCAGACATCGGAGGCAGCGTCGGTGAGCTGCACGTTGAGTGTGTACGCTCCCCCGTCTCGGCGGTTGTATGGCTCGACCAGGATGTAAATGCGGCGGGTGCTGGCGACCGCGCCAAAACCATGCACCCAGATGCGGCTGTCGGTCACCGCCCCGAGCTCGATGTCGTCGTTGCAGCCCTTCCCCGCGTAGTCCCACGAGCCGCAGGATTCCGTCACCGCGAGGACGGTGTCGACGGCGCTTCCCAGGGTGTCGATGCGCACATCGTAACGTCCGGGAGGCACGTCCACATAATAGACCGCGTCAGGCGACCGGCTGTCGCGGCAGAGTGTAACGTAGTCGTCGGTCAGCGGCGCAAAGGCCCCACGAACGATGCCGCGACGAGGGGTTCCCGCAAGCGGGATGGGCTGCGCGGTGCCGCAGTCATCCGGCAGGTCCGTGCACGCCATGCCTTCGTCGATGCTCATGTCGCAGTCGTCGTCGATCGAGTTGCACAGCTCGACCGCTCCCGGGTGAATCTCGGGGACGTCGTCGTTGCAGTCGGTGCCGCCAGCGCAGAGGGCCCCACCGGCCATCGCTGTTGGGAAGCCATCCATGTCGTCGTCGCGGGGCGTGCTGAAGCAGCCCGTCGCCGGATCGCAGTCGTCGGCCGTGCAGGGGTCCCCGTCGCGGCAATCCCGGACCACGGAGCCGACGCAGCCTCGGGAGGCGTCGCAGACCCCACCCACGAAGCAGAGACCGTCGTCGCAGAGGGCGTCGTCGGGTGTGTGCTCACAGCCGTCCACAGGGTCGCAGCGGTCGTGGGTGCAGGCGACGCCGTCGTCGCAGGCGGTGTCCCGGGCCTCGTGCACGCAGCCGCCCGCGGCGTCGGCGCAGCCGTCGAGGGTGCACGGCACACCGTCGTCGCAGTCGAGCGGCACCCCCGGGCCGCAGCCGGTGGACGGGTCGGTACCGTCGCAGACCTCCTGGCCGTTGCACGGCAGGCCGTCGTCGCACTCCGCGTCGCGGGTGCAGACGCGGGGGACGCACCCGAGCGCCGGCGCACAACGTTCGTCGTCCTCACAGGAGGCGTCGTCGGGCGTGTGGACGCAGCGACCGCTCTCGCAGCGATCGTGGGTGCAGGCGACGCCGTCGTCGCACCCTCCGGGGCAAGGCGGCCCCGAGTCGACGGACGCGTCCATGCCTGTGTCCGCTCCGCCATCGGCGGCGGCGTCTCCGCGGCCGGCGTCTCCGCGGCTGGCGTCTCCGCGGCCGGCGTCTCCGCGGCTGGCGTCTTCGCGGCCGGCGTCTTCGCCACCGAGGCGCGACGGATCAGGGTCGATCAGGGCGCTGCATCCGAACGCGGCGCAGACAGCCAGAGCAGTCAAAGTGGTTCGGAACATGAGACCCCCGAAGCATGCGCGTCAGAACGAACCGCGAACCATGAGGCCGGCGCCGTCGGGACCAATCGCCGGCGCCACGCTGGTCGCGTGGTCTTCGGCACCGCCGTCGTAGAAGAACATGAAGTAGGCGGTCGCCCCCGCCGCGGCGAGGGCCGTGAATCCGAAGATGTCGGCAGCGAGGGCGCGACGGTCCGCCTTGTCCTTGGCGTCCAGCCCGCGCTGCCTCGCCTCGGCGCGCTCCCGTCCCGAGAGCGCTGGATCGTTGGAGTCCTGGACCGCTTCGTCGAAGCGGCTGTTCTGCCGGAGCGCCGAGACGCCCAGCGCGAGCGCGGTCACCCCCAGGGCGACGGTCGCGGCCCCGGTGATGATCGCGGGGGTGTTGAAGTAGTCGCGTCCCGGCCCCTCGCCCGCGTCCACGGAGCCTTCCGAACCGCTCGTGGCTCCGTCTCCGTGCGCCTCGTTCGTGGAGCTCGCCGCGTCGGCCCCTTCGCCGAGCGGGCCCGGTTCGGTGCCGGCCACGAGGGTGACCTGGACCTCGCTGCGTTCTCCACCCTCGACCTCGACTCGGCGCACCACGGTCTGGTAGCCCTCCATGCGGACCTCGATCTCGTGAGGGCCTGCGGGGAGCCGGACGGCGTCGAGGATCGGCGCGCGACGGGTATCGCTCCCGTCGATCGTGACACGCGCGCCCTCGGGCTGGACGCGGATGAAGACTTCACCAACGCGGGCACGGAGGCGACGGAGCGCCTGGCGCACCTCTCGCCGCTGCTCCGGAGAGATCGCATCGGCCTCGACGAGGAAGCGTTCAAAGTGGGTGATCGCCTCGATCGGGCGGTCGAGCTGCTCGTAACAGTTCGCCATGTTGACGAGCACCGCGGGGTGCGGCGCGATGCGGTAGGCCTCCTGAAAGGACCGCAACGCATCCTCGAAGCGCTCCGCGGCGTAGGCTTCCACGCCCGCCTGGAAGGCGGCACGGGCCTGGGCGCGCTCCTGTTCCGTTTGAGCGTGCACTGTGACGCTCGTCAGTGCGACGGCAACCAAGGCAAGCCGGCGAATCATCGTCTTCACATCTCCTTCCACGGAGCGACCCGTGGCGCGCTTGCAGCATAGGGAGAGCCTTCGGACGCCGTCAAACGCCGCCGTGACGGCGCTCTCGACGCCAAAGCGCGAGCAGGGGCAGAAGGGTCGTGAACGCGGCGGGCCCGTCGCCGGCGCCTCTGCAGCCGCATCCCGACGACGACGTTGCGCTCGAAGGTTCCACATGCAGATCCGCGTAGATGTCGGCGTCGCCCGGTGTCATCGCGCACTGCACGGCGGTGTCCGAGGTTGGCGGGCATTCGACGGGGCCGGCCAGTTCTTCGAAGCGCAGCACGGGCTCGAAGGTCGCTCCCTCGTCCATCGAGCGCCCCAGCGCGAAGCCATCTCGGTAGTTGTCGGCGCAGGCCCAAAGCGCGCCCGCGCGCCAGGCGAGGCAACCGACGCTCAGGTCGCCGCGGACCTCACGAAAGGTGTTCCCGCCGTCGTCGGACCGCCACAGACCGTGCAGAGAGGAGGGGGGCGCCCCCGCGTCGCCTTCCCCGACGGCCGCCCGGTTCTTGCCGCCCACCCAGACGACGCCGTCGGGGCCAACGAGCAGGTCCGTGAGCTCTGCGAGCTCGAGCACGGTCTCCCACGTCGCTCCGGCGTCTTCGCTACGCACGAGCCGCTCCGGCCCAGCGCCTGGATCCTTGACGACGCGCATGAAGAGCACCTCGGGGCGCGCGGGGTCGACCGCGAGCAGCCGCAGGTTGCGCTCGTCCTCGCTGCGAAAGTCGAAGGGCAGCGCCTCCCAAGTCGAGCCGCCATCCCGGGAACGATGAACGAAAGGGCGCCGAGGCGAGCTGGCGGTTCGCGGATACGCACCGCTCAGATAAATGATGCGCGGATCCGACGGGGCGATCCGCACCCGTTCAAAGAGGATGGGCGCGATGGGCTCGGACGTGGGCGACCAGTGGATGCCGTCGTCGTCGCTGCGAAACAAAGCGTTCGCCTGGCCGCCGTCGCTCGTGAGCGCGAAGAAGGTCTGCGGCTGGGTGGGGTGGCGCACGACGTCGTAGACGACGCGGCCTGTGAGAGCCGGCTCGGGCCTGTCCCAGAGACAGCCGTCGGGGCTCCGAACGAGGCCTCCGAAAACGCCCCCCAGCAGCGATCCGTCCGCGGCGATGGCGAAGACAGGGTCCTCCGTCGCTCCCGCTCCTGTGGCGAGGCGGCAGATCCAACGCCAGCTCTCCCCACCGTCGCGGGAGACGACGAAGCCGAAGGTCGTCGACAGCCCGAGCATTTCGGGATCGGAGGGGTGCTCGACGAGCTGCTGCGCCTCCGGAAAGCGCCCATGCGCCGCTGCGCTGGATGCGATGGAGAGGAGGCAGGCGCACACGACGAGTCGACAAGAACGCATGGGGGACCCTTCCCAAGAACTGGAGCCCATCTCAAGAAGCCTCGCCGCGGCTTTGTGCACTCTCTGCCGCCATCCTCTCACCTCGAGAGAATACTCGGAATCTCCTCGACGATGTCTTGGGAGGGGCTCTCCCGGCGCTTCGGATCGTACCGATGTCAGGCAAGTTGCGCTTCGATCCATCGTCCGGGAGAGAGCATTGGCGAGAGCTTACAGCCACTCCGCGGTCGAAACAGACGCGAACCACGAGCGACCCGACGGTGGAATGGGGGGATGGGCACGGCATGTCGGTAGAGTTCGGAATGTTCGCGGAGCGTGAGATCGTCCTGGGGCTTTGGAGCGTTGGTGGCGATTGGGGCCCGTGCGACGCGGAGGAAGCACACGCGCTCGTCGTCGGCGCTCCGGGCCTCGGTGTGCGCTGGGTCGACACGGCCCCGATCTACGGACGCGGCGCAGCGGACCGTTTGCTGGCCCGAGCCCTTCGCGAGCTCGGCGCGGATGCTCCACGCGTCGCGACGAAGGTGGGCCCCCGCTTCGAGGGCGACCACCCTGTCTGCGATCTCTCGCCGGAGCACGTGCGCCGCGACCTCGAGGCGAGCCTGAGGCGTCTGGGCGTCGAGGCCGTGGGGCTCGTGCAGGCCCACTGGCCCTGCGAGCGAGGGACCCCCCTGAGGGAGACGGCCGAAGCGCTGCAAGCCCTCGTCGACGAGGGCAAGGCCGAGGCCTGGGGACTGTGCAACCACGGCTCCGCCTCCCTCCGCTACGGCCCCGCGAGCATGCAGCTCCCCTACTCGATGATGCGGCGCGACATCGAGCACGACGGCCGTCTGCGGGCATGCCGCCACCATGGCGTCCCGGTGCTGGCCTACGAGACGCTCGCACGCGGCCTCCTCGGCGGCGCCTACCGCACCCTGCCCCGACTGGCGCCCACCGACCACCGCCGGCGCGACCCGCGCTTCTGGGGAGCGCGTTTTTTTCACGTCGCGCAGAGGGTTGCGCTCCTTCGCCAGGCCAGCGAGCGCTGGGGCGTGCCCGTCGCAGCCCTGGCGTCGGGCTGGGTGCTCGCGCGTCCCGGCGTTCGAGGCGTCCTCGTCGGCGCGCGGCGGCTGGAGCAGTTGCGCGAGAGCGTCCAGGCGCGCCGCGTCGCGGGCGAGCCGCCCTGGCTGGCCACCCTCGACAGGATCGCCGCAAGCTTCGGCGCGAGCGCTCAGGCGTCTCGATAAAACCGGCCCGCGGCCGCCTGGACGAGCGCGCGCACCCGCTCGACCTCCACCGGTGCCCCGACGACCCCGCCGCGCTTGGCGTAGGTCCCGACGATGGCGGCGTCGACGAGGGGCACCTGCATGGCCGCCCGCTCCGGCGTGAGCCCCGACCCCAAAAGCACGGGGCGGGCCCCAGCGGCCTCTCGCGCCTCCCGGAGCGTGGCCAGGTCGGCCGGCGCGCCGGTCCCCGTGCCGCTCACGATCACCGCGTCGGCGCGACCGCGATCCAGAGCCTCGCGGGTGGCCTGGGTCGGCGTGAGCGGCGCGAGCGGGTGCGCGTGCTTGACGAGGATGTCCGCGAGGATCCCGACCTCTGCGCCGAGGCTCGCCCGGTAGCGAAGCGAGACGTCCGCCTCGCCCTCGATGAGCCCCTGATCGGTCACGTAGGCGCCGGTGTGGACGTTGACGCGCACGAAGGACGCGCCCGTCGCGGCGGCAATGCCCAGGGCCGAGCGGGCGTCGTTGCGCAGGCAGTTGACGCCTACCGGCAAGTCCGTCGCGTCGAGGATCCCGCGCACCACCAGCGCGAGCTGGGCCACCTGGTGGGCCGGGAGCCG
>JALVDI010000417.1 GCA_027009115.1 Polyangiaceae bacterium
AGCGGGTTCTGCGCCGCGCCGCCAAGGAGGTCGACGAGCGCCTGGCGAGCGGGGAGCGTCTGGGCCTCGGGCAGGTCGCCACGATCACCGGCTTCGCGCTGGCCTTGGCCCAACTCCTCGGCGCCGCGGAGTGGGTGCACTGGGCGCTCAACGTCCACCGGCACGAGCTTACCTTTCCCGAGGAGTCCGTCCTCGAGCGCCTCGAGGAGCTGGACCTCGACACCCTCCCGGAGGCGGCGCTCGTCCTCGAGGAATTCCTCCTCTGGGCAGAGCGCGAGGGAGCCGGTCTGCGTCCGGCGCCGGACGAGGCGGGCCTGCGCCGTTTGCGGAAGATGCTCCCGCGCCCGCCGGGGGTGGCGAGCTGACGGACCGCTCCGATGCGCTTGCACGCTCGAGAGCACGCCCCCGAGCATCGCCTCGGGGCGCGTCACGATCGGCTCGTCCTGCTGCATCAGCCAGGGGCGCCTCCGCGATCGAGCACGGTACGGGGGCTGCTGAGGCCCCTGGTGCCAGTCTCATGCCGTGATGACGCGTTCGAGAGCTTCGAGGCGCCGCAGAAGAAATCGCTGCGCCGGCGGGAGGTCCTTCGCACGCAGCACCGCCAGATAGGCCCGGAGGGGGCGCGGGTTCGAGTAACGTGAGCGCCGGACCAGCTCATGCAGCCGGTCGATGGTGTCGGAGCTCATGGGCCGCTGGAGCAGCGCGTGGAGATCGAAAACCCACGGGAGCCAGCGGGCGGCCACCGTCGGTCCCTCCGCGACGCGAAGGGCGAGCTCCAGGCCTTTGGCGGTCATCCGCTCGTCGAGCTCGGCTCCCTCCTCGATGCGGAGCTTGAGCCGGTCGAGGGCAGGGCCGAGCAGTCGCGAGGCTTCTTCGTAGCGCCCGAGGGCGAGCGCTTTCTCGGCGATTGGGGCGAGCAGGGAGAAGCCTGAGGTCGACTGCGTCGCCTCGTTCTCGTCGGTCGCCTCGACGGTCGGAAAGCGTGGGATCGAGAGGGTCTCTCCGGCGAGGGTCTGACGCTCCCGGCGGACCACGGCACCGCATTGCAGGCAGCGGATCGCGTCGGGCTCGCAGAGCGCGCCGCATGCCTGACAACGCTCGAACTGGACGGTCTGCGCAGCCGTTGGGGGGGTCTCTTCGAGGACGATCAGCTCTTGGTTGCCGATCGTGATGCGGTCGAGGTGCTTGAGGCGGACCGGGCCTTCGGCGCGCTTGCCGTTGACCGAGATGCCGTTGCGGCTCCCGAGGTCCTGGACGGTGAGCGACTCAGGGGTCACCCGGAGCAGTGCGTGACGGCGGGAGACGAGGCCGTCGTCCAGCGAGAGGTTGCAACTGGAGCTACGCCCGACGACGAAGTCGCCCAGGGGCATCTCCAGGTCTGTCGAGCCGTAGCGGAGGCGAAAGCGCATTCCCGGCGCCATAGCGTAGCAGAACCGAGCGGCTGCTCGGGGAGCGCGTCGAGCTGGAGTTGCGCCGGCTGAGTCAATCGGCGGGGCCGGGCTTCAGCTCCAGGTCCACGCGGCGCTCCGGCCCGTCGAAGAACACGGTCTCTTCCGCCGGGTCGTAGCCGTCGGCCTCGGCGCGCAGCTGGCCGAAGGGCGTGTCGGTTTCGACCACCATCTCGTAGAAACCGGAGCCGTTGGTGGTGGTCTCGGCGGTCCGGAGCGTGTCCGAGGTGAAGGTCACGGTCGCATTCCGGATCGGAGCGCCGGAGCCGAGCTCGGTCACGTAGCCCGAGACGTTGTAGGCTTCGGTCGTGGGGTCGCTGCCGCACCCCGCTGTGGCAAACAGGGCCGCTGTCACGGAGACGAGGAGCGGAACCAAGCGGCGCCAAAGGTGTCCCATTCGGCGTGGAGAGTATCGAAACGAGCGGTGAGCCTCAACGGCAAGCGACCGTCGGGCCTGTGGACGAGACGCGGCCCGCGAGCGCCTTCGAGCCCGGCCTGGGCAGGACCGTCCTGCTCCCCTTGGGCTTCGCGGTCGCCTTCGCGACGCGCTACGGTTTGGGGACGAGCATGACGGTGGCGGTAGGGGCCGCTGCGCCGCTCATCGTCCTCTTCGCGGCGGCGCCGGCCCTCGCGGCGGCGAGCGCTCGTCGGTTCGAGGGAGCTCTGGCGAGCGCCCTGGCCACGGGAGATGCCCCTCGGCTGCAGGCTGCTTGGGCTCAAGCTCGACTCTTTCGCTGGTTCGGCCCCGCGGCCGCCGTTGCGGAGAAGCGAGGGCTGGTCGCCGCGGTCGCCGGGGACCCCTTGGCTGCCCGTCGAGCCTACGGCGAGGCTCGGGCGGCCCACGGCGCGCATGCTCCCCTCGGCGTTGAGCTCGGTTATGGCGACGCCTGCTACGCCCTGGGGGACGACGCCGAGGCCACGAAGGCCTACCGGCGCGTTCTCGCCATCGATCCCACGCTGCACCGCGTGCGGCGGGCGCTGGCGCACGCGCTGTTGCGGCACGGGCCCGCCGCCGACGCGGCAGAGGTCCTCGCGTCCTGTCCAGAGCCTCCCGACCCGACCGAGGCGCACCACTACCGGCTGCTC
>JALVDI010000418.1 GCA_027009115.1 Polyangiaceae bacterium
CCACCCCGCGCAGGTGGGCCGTCTCCAGGGCGTCGGCGATGATGCGCACGACCGGCACGAGCTCCTCGGGGTCGAGGCGGCCCTTGCGACGAATTCGGGCGCCGAGGGTCTCGCCTTCGATGAGCTCCATCGCCAACCAAGGGATCCGACCGTCGGCCGCGTGACCGAAGCCCCGGATGCGTACGATGGCCGGATGCGGGAGCCCGCGGAGGATTTCGCCCTCGCGGGCGAACCTCTGCCGCAGCTCCTCGTCGTGGCGTTGGGCGACGAGCACCTTGAGCGCCACGTCCTCTCCTCGCTCCAGATCCGTGGCGCGGAAGACCGTGCCCTGGGCGCCCACCCCGAGGGGCTCCTCGATCCGGAAGCGCTCCCCGAAGAACGCTCCCGGAGCAAAGGGCGCGACCACCTCCGTCGGATCGTCGTCACCGAATTCGGAGAACTCGTCCGGGCCCACGGGGTCGATCCTAGCAGCCCCGTTGGGCTCGTTGGCGCATGTTCGCCGGCGACCGGGGAAAGCCCCACAGCCGCACCGGCCGCACGTCACAGACTCCGCGATTCAGGGGCGCCTCAGCCGCGCGTAGGTGAATCGCTGCTCGGCCCCCCAAGGGGTGCGGTGCACCTGCCGGCGGCTCTCGAGGAGGTCGAGCCCAAGCTCGGCAGCCAAGGCGTCGGCCGACCAGCGCTGCACCGGCAGCCCGCTGCACCGCGCGGGCCCGTCCGGCGCGAAGGTCGCCACCACCGCCTCCCCGCCGGGACGCACGGTTTTCAGGAGCTGGGCGCGGTAGCGCGCTCGATCGCCCGGATCGGTCAAGAAGTGGAACGCGGCCCGATCGTGCCAGAGGTCCACCGGGGGCAAGTCTTCGACGGTCCGCACGTCGCCGACGATCCAGCGGACCTCGTCTGCGCGGGAGCCGAGCCGGCGCTTGGCTTGCTCGAGGGCGTGGGCCGAGAGATCCAAGACAGCGACCTCCATGCCGCGATCGAGCAGCGCGTCGACGAGGCGCGAGGCCCCTCCGCCGACGTCCAGGACGCGCCGAGGCCTCGTCCCGATCAGCGCCAGCGAGGTCTCGGGGGTCGGCTGGAACCACGAGACGCGCTCCGGGTCCTTGGTCGTCCAGACCTGGTCCCAATGGGCGCCGTCGGAGTTCGGGAGGCTCTCAGAGTCGCTCGACATCGGTGACCCCGTCGATCTTGGCGATGGAACGCATCACCGTGCGCAGGCGGCTGAGCTCGCTGACCGTGAACTGGAAGAGGTTCACCGCGCGACCGTCGTCGCCGGCCCGACAGGTCGCCTCGCAGATGTTCAAGCCGTTCTCGGTGAAGACGGTGGAGACCTTCGCAAGGATGCCCGGGTGGTTCTGCGTGACGACGCGCAACGACACGGGCAACTCGACGTTGGTATTGGAAGCCCAGTCCACCTCGATGCGGCGCTCCGGGTCGAGCTCCATCGAGCGCGGGCACCCACGCCGGTGGATCGTGACCCCACGGCCGCGGGTGATCCAGCCGACGACGGGGTCCCCCGGCACGGGGTTGCAGCACTTGGCGAAGCGCACGAGGATGTCGTCCATGCCGTCGATGCGGATCGCGTCGTCGTCGCGGCGCGTGACCTTTCGGACGGTCTTCTCGAGGAAGCTCGGCGCGAGGCTCTTGCGTGTTTCCGGCTCTTTCGGGTCGATGACCTCGACGACCTTGCCAAGGCCGAGCTTGCCGTAGCCGACCTGGGCGAAGAGCTCGTCCTCGGTCTTGAGCCCGATCGCTTCGAGCGCTGCCTTGACTTGACCCTTGTTCTTGAGCCAGCGCGACAAGGAAATGTCGCGCTTACGCAAGGCGCGCTCGACCAAGTCGCGCCCGAGCTTCACGCTGCGGTCTCGCTCCTTGGCCCGGATGTGGGCGCGGATGCGCGAGCGAGCCCGCCCCGTCACGACGAAGTCGAGCCAGTCCTTGCTGGGCTCTTGGTTGCGACTGGTGAGGATCTCGACGACGTCGCCGTTGCGCAGCTTGTGCCGGAGCGGGACCATCACGCCGTTCACGCGGGCCCCGGAGCAGTGCATGCCGACCTCCGAGTGAATCGAATAGGCGAAGTCCACGGGTGTGGCCCCTCGTGGGAACGTCTTGACCTCGCCTTTCGGCGTGAAGACGTAGACCTCCTCGTTGAAGAGATCGACCTTCACCGATTCGAGGAACTCCGCGGGGTCGGTGACCTCGCGTTGGAACTCCACCAGCTGCCTCAACCAGGCGAAGCCCGCCGCGTCGCGCTGAGCGAGGCCGCCGCTCTGCTCCTTGTATTGCCAGTGCGCGGCGATGCCGAGCTCCGCGGTGCGGTGCATCTCGTGGGTGCGGATCTGGACCTCGATCCGGCGCCCCTCGGGGCCGATCACCGTCGTGTGCAGCGACTGGTACATGTTCGGCTTGGGCAGCGCGATGTAGTCCTTGAAGCGCCCCGGGACGGGGGTCCACTCGCTGTGAATCACGCCGAGCGCCGCATAGCAGTCGGCGACCGTCTCCATGATGACCCGGAACGCCACCAGGTCGTG
>JALVDI010000419.1 GCA_027009115.1 Polyangiaceae bacterium
GCGCGAGTGAGAGGTGGTGCGCCGCGTACCGGACGATGCCGTCGCGTTGGTCGAGCACGGCGTGGACCCGAAAGCGGCCATCGAGGAGCGTCCCGGGACGCAGGCGCCCCACGACGATCATCTCGAGGGGCGGGAGCGGACGGCGGGGCCGAGCCCAGGTGTGGCAGGGCCGGTCGGCGGGGTGCGGATGCCCGCACCGTCCGCATAGGGTGGGATCGTGCACGCAGGGGGGACTTCAACGTCCATGCCAGCTCGGGGCGGGAAAAAACGCCTGCGATCCGGGTTCAGAGCCCGGGCCGGTGGTCGAGGGGACCCCTCGATGGTGGACTCGACCCCACAGGGAGCTCGTGCGGCCCCATCTCTCGGTGCTACGCCCTTGGCATGCGCCGGCTGGCGGTGATCGTCCTCTACGTTTGCGCCTGCCAGGGCACGCCGGCAGTGGACCGCTCCCCCGGCGCGCGGCCCGCGCAGCTCGTCGCCGTGTTTGCCGGCCGGCCCGACGATGCCGCAAAGGCTCTGGAGGTGTTCGAGCCGCTCCTGCCCGTGGAGCTGCGTGGCGCTTCGCTGCGGGAGGTCCTCGGGCACCTGCTGCCCTTCCCCCCGGGGGTCGTGCTGCGCCCCGACGCGCCCGTGGTGCTCGCAGCGGTGGGCGATCCGGCGGCCCCCGAGTGGGCCGTCGCGTTTTTCGGGCAGGTGCAGGCTGCGTCCACCACGACCGCGGGGGGGCCGCGGGGCTCCCGGCTCGTGGGTTCCGCCGGGGCGGTGGACGGAGACCGGATCGTGCTGGCGAGCCGCGCCGAGGTGCTGGCGACGACCTTTCCCTGGCTGGCGTACGATGCGCTCTCCCGGCGCCGTCCCCGCGGCTGGCACGCGGAGCTTCGACCGCGAGCGCTGAGCTTGCTGCGCGGGGAAGCGGCGGCCCTCGTCCGCCGTTGGCGCGCTCGGGCCCTTCGAGAGATCGCCGAAGAGAGGCAGCGGCGGCCTGAACCTCCGCTGCTCGACCCGGAAGCTCTCGTGGCCTGGTCGTCTCGGCAGGCCTCCGCTGTGCTCGGCGTGTTGGGGGACGGCGGAGGGTTGCACGCTCACCTGCTGGAAGGGGAGGGGGACGGGATGCGACTGCACGTCGAGCTCACCCCGCGGGCGGGGACGCGCCTGGCCCGGCGCCTCGCGGCGGAGGCCGCCGAGGCGGTGGCCCCGGTGCCGCTCGGGGCGCTTCCCGCGGGAACGGCGTTCGCCTGGTGGCGCGCGCGACCGGAGAGCTCCTGGAGCGAGCTCTTCCTGGACGCCGCGGGCGAGCGTCTCGAGCCCGAGCGCGCCGCGGCGTTGCGGCGCCGGTCGGCGTCGCCCCCTTCGCTGGTGTTGGCGGCGGGAGAGGCTCCCGGGGCTTGGGCGCTCGCGGGGGGTGCGGGCCCCACACCCGCAGGCCTCGACGCGGCCCTTGGTGCGCGCGTGACCCGGGACCTGCTGGGGGCCGCGCTCGGATGCGAGCGTGCCGACACGGAGCTGAGCGGGGGCCGGGCGCGGCTGTGCGGAGGAGCCCCAAGCCTCTTCGCGTCCGAGCGGGACGGGCGTTGGACCGTGGCCCTGGCCCGGGAGCCGCTGAGGGTGCGTTGGGCGCGGCGCGGGCCCGGTACCCTTGGCGCCGACCCACGGGCGGCCCTCGGGCTGCCTGAGGAGGCTTCCGGGGTGCTCTTTCTCGATCCGGCACGGCTCGTCGGCGGGTTGCGTCGGCTCTTGGTGGGGACGCCCGCCCTGAGTCCTCGACGGAGCGCGCCGGCGGTGGTGAGCTGGCGCCGGCTAGAGGACCGCGTGGCGGTGGATCTCTTCTTGGCCCCGGGCGCGCTGGCGGAGCTCGCGGCGATCGGGGTGCGGCTCGACGGGTCATGATCCCGCTCCGCGTACGCTCCTGTGTGCGGCGTCGCCCATGGGCGACGTGGTCGCTGCTGGCGGTGCTCGGGTTGATGTTCGCCTTGCAACACCTCTGGGCTGGGTGGGCCGGTCTGGCGTTGGTGCCCGCTCGCTTCGACGGAAGAGGGCTCGCGGGGCTCGTGACGCATGTGCTGCTTCACGGCGGCGCGGTTCACCTCCTGGGCAACCTGCTCTTCCTCCACGCCTTTGGTCCGGGGGTCGAGGACGTGCTCGGCGGGCGGCGCCTGTTGCTGCTCTTCTTCGCGTCGGGGGTCGCCGGCGGGCTGGCCAAGGTGCTCGTCGAGCCTCGCAGCCCGCTGCCGGTGGTGGGCGCGAGTGGCGCCATCAGCGGCGTGCTGGCGGCGGCCCTCGTGCTGGGACCCACGCGGCCGGTGCTGACGTGGGTGCCTTACTTGATCGTCGTGCAGCTCGTCGAGGTGCCCACCTGGGTGTTCGTGGTGCTCTGGTTCGCGTTGCAGCTCGCCCTCGCCTACGCTGCCCTTGGCGCCGACCTGGTCGTCGCCCCGTTCGTCCACCTCGGCGGGTTCCTGGCGGGCCTCGGTCTCGCGTACGCCCTGCTCCCGCGGAACGCGCGCGATGGCTGATGCGGTCCGGCTCAGAAG
>JALVDI010000420.1 GCA_027009115.1 Polyangiaceae bacterium
CGCCTCCCGGCGGTTCGCCTCCCGGCGGTTCGCCTCCCGGCGGCGGCTTCGGCGCACCTCCCGGTTCGCCTCCCGGCGGCGGCTTCGGCGCACCTCCCGGCGGTTCGCCTCCCGGCGGTTCGCCTCCCGGCGGCGGCTTCGGCGCACCTCCCGGCGGTTCGCCTCCCGGCGGCGGTCAGAGCAAGACCAAGCTGTGGCTGGGCATCGGGATCGGGTGCCTGCTCTTCGCAATCCTCGGTTGCGTCGGCAGCTACTTCTACTGCAAGAGCAAAGCCGAAGAGCTGGGTCAGGAGCTCCAGGAGGCGGGAGCCGCTGGGGGGGCCTTCGGCGCGGAGATGAACCGTCTCGGCCTCGCGTTCGTCTTGAGCGGACTGCAGAGCAGCTGCCGCATGGATCCCACCGGCGCGGGGGCGAGCAACTACTTCCACCCACAGGTCGCTGGTCAATACGCCTCCGCCGCCTGTCAGACGAACGAGCAGACGGTCACGGCATTCACGCGCTCGTGCACGAGTGGTCAGCACCCATGCTCAGAGGCCTCGTCGGTCGCCGGCACAGCCGACGAGACACGAGCGACCTCCCTCGGCCTCGATGCCCAGCACTGCTACGTCTACACGTCGGGCGCCGCGAAGCTCGTCGCTTGCCGGATGGAGGGTGGCCTGAAACTCGTCCACGTCGAGAACCTGGGCGCGGTCCAGTGAACCGACCCCTGTCTCATTGACACGAACGGGGCGCTTCGGCGCCCCGTTTTCGTCGAGGAGTCTCTGAACATGTGGCGTGTGGCCTACGACCCCGATCGCGGCCTCCTCACGATCGGCCTGCACGAGCTCGTGAACCCCAAGGACCTCCGCGAGCTCGGTGCAGCCCAGGCGGAGGCGCTGTCCTGCACGGCGGGCGAACCCTTCCGCGCCTTCTTCGACCTTCGCCAGCTCTTTCCGCTCGAGGAGGAAGCCGTGCAGTTGATGGTGACGCTGAAGCGCGCAGTAGCCGGCCACCGAGGCTTTCGGGGCCTCGTCGTCCTCGCCGACAGCGCGACGGTCGCCATGCAGCAGCACCACACCCGGGTCCGTCAGGGAACCCGCCACGACGACGAGCTCGTCACCACGGAAGCGGCCGCCGCCCAGCGCTTCCTCGCCCGCCCACTCTGAGGCCGCCGGGCCAGCGCCCGCCCCTCACTGGACCAAAGTGCCGATAGCTGTCTCTGCCCGCCGCCCCCATCAGGGCCGGGCCGCCTCGAAAGCGACCTCCACGCGTACGGCCATGCCCCCCAACGAACGCGTACGCCCGAGCGCGACGCTGCCCGAGCCGGAGGCGACCTCGACCTCCTCACCGCCTGCGCGGACCACGCGCCAACTCCGGGTGGGGCCCACGCCGTCCCGGAAGAGATGCTCCTGCTCGGCTACCACGCGAGCCCCCCGCACCTCGCGCTCGAGAACGAGAGGCGCGAAGAGAACCTCCTGAAGTGCCGCGCGCTCCCGCAGCTCCGCGTGTGCCGAGACCGTGCGCCGAACCCAGCTCTCGAAGCGAACGAAATCCGCGACGTGTGGCTCCGCCTCGCGGGTGGCGGCGGAGAGTTCCTCGCGCGAGCAGGCCGCTGCAACGACCACGGCAAGCGCCACCCCGGCGGCGGCCCTCACCGGCGCCGCTCGAGGCTGATGAACCGCACACCTTCCGTCTCCCCTTCCTCGCGGGCCAGCTCACGAAAGGCGGCGCGATCGAACGTCGGAAAATAGCTGTCGCCTTCGGCTTCCCGATCCACCTCCGTGAGGAAGATGTGCGTGCAGCGCGGGAGCGCCTCCTCGTAGACCTGGGCGCCTCCGATCACGAAGGGCATCGGGTCGTCTTCGAGCATCGCGAGCGCCTCGTCCAAACTCGCCGCCCACTCGACCCCCGCCGTCCGCGGTTGCCGCCTGCGGCTCAGGACGATGTTGCGGCGCTTGGGCAAGGGCCGACCGATGAGCTCATGGGTCACCCGGCCCATGATGAGCCCGTGGCCAGTGGTCAGGCGCCGGAAGCGAGCGAGATCCTCGGGCAGATGCCACGGCAACCCGAACCGTCCCGTGCTCGCGCCGATCACGCCGCCCCTGCCCACCGCTGCGATCAGCGCCAGGGGTCGCCCCCACGGGTCCGAGCTCATACCGCGACCGGCGCTTTGATGCGCGGGTGCGGGTCGTACCCTTCGAGCCGAAAGTGCTCGTACCGAAAGGCGAAGAGGTCCCTCACCTTCGGGTCGAGGTGCATCGTCGGCAGCGGTCGAGGCTCTCGCGACAGCTGCCGTTCCGCCTGCTCGACGTGATTCAAATAGAGGTGCACATCGCCGAAGGTGTGCACGAACTCCCCCGGCCGCAGCCCGCTCACGTGGGCGATCATCAAGGTGAGCAAGGCGTAGCTCGCGATATTGAAGGGCACCCCCAGGAAAACATCGGCGCTGCGCTGGTAGAGCTGACAGCTGAGGCGGCCGTCCTGTACGTAGAATTGGAAGAGCGTGTGGCAGGGCGGCAGCGCGACCTCCTCCGCCTCGCGCGGGTTCCAGCCGGTGACGATCAAACGGCGACTGGTCGGGTTGTCCTGAATTTGCGCCACGACACGCGCGAGCTGGTCGAAGCCGTCCCGCTCGTACGACCCGTCCTCTCGCCGTGTCGCTCCGAAGTTCCGCCACTGATGACCATAGACGGGTCCCAGATCGCCCGGGCGACGACCAAAGCGCGCCGTCTGCTCCGCCGTCGCCCACTCGTCCCAGATCGTGACACCCACCTCCTGCAGGTGCCGCACGTCCGTGTCCCCACGGATGAACCAGAGGAGCTCGTGGATGATCGACTTGAGGTGAACCTTCTTGGTCGTGAGCAACGGAAAGCCCGCGCTGAGATCGACACGCATCTGGTACCCGAAGAGGCTGCGCGTCCCCGTACCTGTGCGGTCCTCGCGAACGGCGCCCTCCTCCAACACCGTTCGCAGAAGATCCAGGTAGACGTTCATCGTTCGACCTCCACGGACGGCTCCTCGGCCGCCTCGTCGCGACGGATGCTGTAACGCACCAACGCCCGGAGAATGTCGTTGCGCTCGAGGTCGCCGACGAGCCGTTTTACGTCTTCGTAAATCGACGGATCGATGAGCAGCCCGCCAATCGTCCCACGACCAGCCCGAACCTCGCCGGTGATGTGCGCCAGATCGTCGCTGGCGCGCGTCAAGTTCGCGACCAACTCATCGGCGCTGTCCTCGTAGACGAGGTCGTGGACCGTCCCGTCGCCGGTCCGCACGTCGCTCAGCAGCTGCGCCAGCTCACCGGAAGCGCGGCCGACGTTCTCGAGCGCCTCTCGCCCCTCCCGACCGTAGATGAGGGCGTTCGCCGTCCCGTCGCCGGTCCGGATCTCGTCGGCGATCTGCCGAACACTCCGCGACATACGCGCCAGCTCCGCGCTCGTCTGCCGCAGATTCTGAAGTGTCGCGTCGACATCGGCGGCGACCTCTGGATCGGTCATCAAGCGCTGCAGCGCTCCATCCCCAGTGGCCAGCATTCCGGTGATGGCGGCGAGGTTGTGGGCAACCTCTTTGAGGTCGCCCGACATCTGCTGATCGCGAAAGGGATCGGTCATCAGTCGGAGGTTCTCGGCCGTTCCCTCGACCTCATCGGCGACATGCGCGACCTGCGCCATGATGCCGCCGCTCTCGTCAGTGAGCAGCGGCTCGCGCGGATCCCACTCCGGCAGCGCTTCGTCCCCGACGCTGATCTCCAGCTGCCGGTCGCCCAAGAGCCCCTTGGAGCCAATGCTCACGATGCTCGGTGCGGGATCGTCGCTTCGGGCACCCGCCTCCGCGTCGCCACGAATCAGGTGGGCAGCGTCCGAGATCACCCGAAAGCGCACCACGACCTTCCCATCGGGCTGGAACTCCACCTCGTCGACAGTCCCGACGCTCACCCCCGCGATGAGGACGGCGTTGCCCGGTCGCAGCCCTCCAACATCGCGGAAAACCGCCGTATAGCCGGTCTTGGGCTGGAACATGTTCTTCTGGCTGCCGATGACGAAGGCAAGGACACCACCGAGCACCAACGCCGCGACGACGAACACACCGACCCGCAGCTCCGTGGCCGCCTTCTTGGTCATCCTACGCTCCGCAGCAGCTCGTCCACCGCTTCGTCCTCGGGCGCGTTGCCTTCGACGAAGTCACGGACCCGCCGATCCTCGGAAGCGAGGAGCTCCGCCGGAGTCCCTGTGAAGATCACGGTTCCACTGTGGATCATAGCGATGCGATCACTGATCGAGAGCGCGCTGTGCATATCGTGTGTCACCACGATCGAGGTCACGTCGAGGTTTCGTTGAAGGTGCAGGATGAGCTCGATGATGCGTTCCACGTTGACGGGATCCAAACCGGTCGTCGGTTCGTCGTACAAGAGAACCTGCGGCCGCATGGCGATGGCCCGCGCGAGGCCTACGCGCTTCTTCATACCGCTGCTCAGCTCAGCGGGCCATAGCTCCTCGCTTCCCTCCATCCCCACGAACGCCAGAGCTTCCTTCACTCGCTCGGCGACGAGCCCCTCGGGTGCGCGCTGCTCCCGGAGGCCGTAGGCGACGTTGTCGCGCACCGAGAGCGAATCGAACAAAGCGGCTCCCTGAAAGAGCATCGCGATGCGGCGACGCACGGCCGCGAAACACGCCTCGTCGCGCCCCGAAATGACCTCCCCGTCAAAAGCGATCGTACCCGCGTCCACGGAAAGCAGACCGATGAGCATCTTGAGCATCACGCTCTTGCCCTGCCCGCTCCCACCGATGATCGTGAGCACTTCGTTCGGGAAGACGTCGAGGTCGAGGCCGCGGTAGACGACCTTGGGGCCGAACGCCTTCTGGACCCCGCGGAACTCGATGAGCGCCATGGTTCAGCGCATGAAGGCGTGGCTTCGCCGGCGAAGATCGCGGAGGATCGCGTCGGTGTCGGGGGGCCTGACCACCTCCATCGTCGCGTCCGGAGGCGTCGGGGAACCCAAGGGATCGCGCTCCAAGATCCGCGCGCATCGTCGCCGCTCGGAAGGCGAACGCTCGCTCTCGGCCTTCAGGCACGCCGTAAACGCCCGTGGCTCACGGCGGCAGCGCCGGAGCACCTCGTCCCGACTTGCTGGCGGCGAATGGGGATTGTTCGCAGCCATCACGTCGTACATCGCCAGGACCCGGGCGCAGGGGTCGGCCGGATCGGCCGCACGCCCGGCAGCGAGAAGCTGCTTGGCCAGGGCGTAGGCGCGCTCCGGCGGCATGTCGTTGAAGTGCTGCGCGAACTCGCTGGGCGCCCCCCCTCCCCCACCCCGCATCTGGCTGTAGAGGCTCCGCAGACGTTCCTGTGTCTCGTCATCCAGCTCGACCGGTGCCGGAGGCGGGCGACTCTCGGCGCTCATTGCTGCAGCAGCGCGCATCGTCGTCGCCCGTGGCGTGGGAGCCGGCGCTGGATCGGCGGCCGGCGCCTCCTGCCCGCAGGCGACCAGAAGCGACAGAGGAAAACAGAGCGGCAGGAGACGGCGCGCGCAGAGACTCATGAGGCACCGCGGATCGTACGAAAAAAACGGCCGTCCCCCCAGGCAGCGACCTGGCCCCGGACGCAGCGGCGCCGCGCCGGCGACCGAAGAGCTGAGACGCGCTCGCAGGCGGGGCTTTCGCTCCCCCGCTCCCGCTGCTCGTGGCCCACGGTGCCCATCCCGCTACCATAGCACCGAATGAAGCCTACGACGGTCGGCGCTCCCTGAACCCGACGGCTCGGGGCACCCCTACCCACCGACGACCTCGCCCAACACGACCAGCCACGAAGCGGATATCAGGGCAGGTACGCGCCGCTCCCTCGGTTGCTCATCGCAGGCCAGGGGGAGTTGATGGCCGAAGCGCGCGCTGCCCCCCAGAACCGTGGGGCGTTCGATGGTGTCGGACTCCTTGTAGGTGTTGAAGCCGACGGGCACCAACATGGTCGCGAACCACGCGCTGCCCAGCGGTTGATAGAGGCCCAGGTCCAACCACCCGCTGCCGCCACCGAGAAGCGCGCTCAGGGCCGTCCCCCCGCTCGCCGCAAGCCTCCCTTTGTCCGTATCGACCTCGGCGTCGCCTTCGCACCCAGCGAGGGAGTGCGCCCAGGCCGCTCGGCGGACCTGAACGCTCGCGTTGGCCGCGTTCTCGTAGCCGTTGTGGACAAAGAGGATCAGCGACCACACGAGGATGAACGCCGGCAGGACAATGACCGCCTCGGCCATGGCGCCACCTCGCTCGTCGCGCTGAAATCGGAACCATAGCTCTCCCAGTTCTCTCATCGCGCTCCCCCTCCTCAATGAATCACGAGATCGCTGAGGGTGCCCGCAAGCGGGATTCCGTCTCCTGGCCGGACGCGGCGTAGCCGAGCACGCCACTTCATGTGCCAGAGCCACTCGAGCCGGTCGCGCTCGTCCATCGCCAGGTAGTACTCGCTCTGCGCCACGGCGAGGCCCGTCACGCTGCGCAGGCCACGACTGTCGGCGACCCCATCGGCGCTCGTATCCCACAGCGCCACACCGACCCGCCGGTCGTGCTTGCCGCTGGTCACGGGGTTGACGTCGCCCTGGGCGCGCGCGACCGCCCGAAACTGGAAGTCCCCGCCGCCCATGTTGACGTCGTCCTCGAATCGGCGGGGCTTCGCCTCGATCTCGTCGAACTCGTCGTTGCAGATCAAGCGCTGAAGAAAAGCCACCTGGCCTGCGCCGAGCATGGCAAAGCCGGCGCCCTCGTCGCAGTCCTCCGCGATCGCTGCGGCCGTCAACCCGGCGAGGACCCCGACTGTCGCCCCGGCCGCATTGAACCCGGTGATCTGCCTGCAGGTGGTCCGGGAGCGCTCGTCGACCTCGATGGGCGGTGCGCTACCGACGCCCCCTGTCGTCGCGAAGCCGCCGTAGGAAGCGCTCACCTCCAGCGAAGCCGCGAAGGCGGCTTCCGGGACCCATTCGAGGAGGGTGTCCTGCGCGTCGTCGCTCGCTTCGGCGACGTCCTGCGCGATCTCCTGAGCGTCGTCGTGGGCGTCGCAGCCGTCACTGATGGTCCCGAAAAGACAAAGGGCGGCAGTGCAGCAGCATTCTCCCCAGCTAGCGAGACAGGCGGCTGACGCATCCAGGGCGCCCTTCTCGATGCCGTAGGCCGCGATCGCAAAGATCACGGACACCGCGAGAACCGACGCCATGATGAGGTTCAGCAGCGACACCATGTTCATGGCGCGCGCGAAGGTCACCGCGCCTGCCATCGCGGACGAGTCCGCGGCGTCCTGCAGGCGCTCGCGGTAAACGATCGTCTCGCCGATCCCAGCGACGTAATAGAGCATCGCCACGACGAGCATCGCCATGAAGATCGAGATGATCATCATCGCGCCCCGCTCTTCGCCGAAGAGCCTCCGAATTCCCCGGCCGCGCTCTGGAACCGCCAGGTGCCTGGGCAAGTGCAGTTTGATCGTGGACATTCAAACGTCCCCCCTTCTGGTTCGCCCCCGAACCTCTGTGGATGCCCTCGTCCCGTGCTACTGAGCCTCCAAGATCGTCGTGATGGTCCCCGGACGCTCACCCTCTTCGGCTTCCTTGAACGTGAGGACGACGAATTGGTCCGTCCGTCCTCGCCGATGAAACCACAGAGGCGCCGGCGTACTCGGGTGCAGGTCCCGCTCTCGAGCGACCTGCTCGAGAGGCAACTCGGTCCACTGTTCACGGCTCATCCGGTCTCGGTACCACTGCGTGAGCGACTCCCGCGAGCGGCCCACCCGGTCGAGGAACATCGACATCAGATAGGGGCGGCCTCGCTCGTAAGCCGAGAGCACGCGCACGGAGTCGGGCGGGCGTGGAACGTCGGCGTGCTCAGGACCCGGAACGTCGTGGTCCCGGGAGGGGAGCATCGCCCGAGGATCGAAGCCCTCCGCGGGCTTGAGCCGAAAGAAGAAGCTCCGACCGTCCTCCTTCGCTTCGTAGAGGCGATACTCGAGGTGCTCGAGGCCCGAGAAGTCGCCTCGGAGCATGGCTGCGAAACCGCCGGCCCCTACGTCGCTCAAGCACGCGACGCTCCCATCGCCCCCAGGCAAGCAGTCGCCCGGATGCTCGGCTTGGATTGCATCGAGCGATCGATCTTCGACGCCGACGCCGATCTGCAGCGGCTGCCCGTTGAGCACGAGCACGCGGTCGTCGTCGTCGAGCGCCCCGTCCTCTTTCTGCTGCTCCAGCATCTGCTGCACGAGCATGTCGCGGCCGAGGAGCCCGAGCTGAGCGCGTAGGTTGGCGCGGGTACGGCTCCACGCGACGGCCAGCAAGACGGCGAGAAACGCCGCGAGCATCACCATCGACGTGAGCGTCCGCCTCGCAGCAGCCCACAACCTCGCTCCGACACCAGAAGCGTCGACGGTCTGCTCAGCGCCGGTCGCCGAAGTCATCGATCCCACCGTCTCGCCTGGAGCCCCTCTCCTCAGTAGACGACGTCGGCCATGACCACCGCCCACGACGTCGCGATCCACAACCCGAAGGTGTAGTCCGAAGGCTGCTCATCGCAGGTGACGGTGAACTCGTGACCGTAACGGGCGCTCCCGCCAAGTGCTGCCGGCCGGTCCACGGTATCCGAAACCGAGTAGGTGTTGACTCCAGGTGGGTTGAGTAACAGGCCCGCCTCGGAGAGCACGAGCGGCTGATACATGATGATGTCCCCCCACCCCGCACCCGCTTCGAGGAGAGATGCCGCCGAACCCACAGCCGCGGACCAAAGGTTCCCCTCGCTCATGGAGACGGGGTCCTCTACGTCCTCTTCGCAGCCGCCCAGAGAATGCTCCCAGGCGACTCGGCGGACCTGAACCCCCGCATCGGCGGCGTTCTCGTAACCGGTGTGAACGAAGAGGATCAAGGACCAGACGAGGATGAAAGCCGGCAGTACGATGACCGCCTCGGCGAACGAGCCGCCACCTTCGTCGCGGTGGAATCGAAGCAACGCGTGTCGCATGGTGCTCAGCCTCATCAGTGGATCACCAGGGAATTGAGGGCGCCCGAGAAAGGATTGAGCCCGCCCCCGGCTTGAAAGCGCCGAAGCCGGGCGCGCCACTTCATGTGCCAGAGCCACTCGAGGCGGTCGCTCTCGTCCATGGCGAGGTAGTACTCGCTCTGGGCCACGGAGAGATTGGACACCGTACGCAAGGCGCGGCTATCGGCGACGCTGTCGGCGGTCGTGTCCCATAGGGCGATGCCCACGCGCTCGTCATGCTTGCCGTTCGTGACGGGGTTCACGTCGCCCTGCGCGTAGGCGCCCGCGCGGAACTGGAACTCGCCGCCACCCATGTTGACGCCGTTCTTGATCCGCTTTGGCCGTGCACGGACGGCACGGAATTCCCGCCGGCAGATCGGCCCCATCCCTAAAGCGGCCTGGACTGCACCAGCGGCTGCGAACCCCGATTCGGAGAACCCACAACCGGAGTTGCGCGCGATCTCGAACGCCGTGGCCGCGGCCAACGCGCCCACCTCCACGGCCGCCCCGCCGCTCGTGATCTTGCCGCAGGTCGTCCTCGGGCTGCGGTCGACTTCTACCGGCGGCGCCTGCCCGTAACCAA
>JALVDI010000421.1 GCA_027009115.1 Polyangiaceae bacterium
CGGCCTCAGCACCGACGAGCTCGACCTCGCCACCAGGACCGAAGGTGTGAATCCGAGCGGCGCCGGCGCGCGCGAGGGATGCGCAGAGCTCGTCGCCGCTCGGCACCAGAGCGTGATCCGCTCGGCGCTGCCCGGCGAAGATGCGCCCCTTCGCCGCCGCGTAGTCCGCGAAGGTATCGTAGCGGTCCAGGTGGTCTTCCGAGACGTTCAGCAGCACCGCCACGTCCGCCCGGAAACGGTCGACGCGTTCGAGCTGGAAGCTCGAGAGCTCGACGACCACGACGCCATGAGGGCCGGCGGCCGCCGTGCCCACGACATCTGTCAGAGGCTGGCCGAGATTGCCGCCAACGAAGGTGGGGCGGCCGGACTTGGCGACCATCGCGCCGACGAGGGAGGTCACGGTGCTCTTGCCATTCGTGCCCGTGATTCCCACGACCGTGCCCTCGATGAACCACGACGCCAGCTCGATCTCGCTGGCGATCGGCACGCCCCTGCGCGCGGCCCGCTCAAGCTCCGGCAAGGGCGGCACTCCCGGCGAGACGACGATGTGATCGACGCTCGTGAACAGCGCCTCGTCGTGCCCTCCCAGGCGCACCTCGACCCCAAGGGACTCGAGCTCGTTCGCGGCATCGATGGCCTCGCGGGCGTCGTTGCCCACGACTTGCGCACCCCTCGCCGCGAGGAGCCGTGCGGCAGCGCGACCGCTCGCCCCCAGGCCCACCACGAGAAAACGTCGTCCGCGCAGATCCACCGACGTCACCTCAGCTTCAGGGTCGCGAGGCTCGCGACGGCCAGCATGATGGAGATGATCCAGAAGCGGACGATCACCTTCGGCTCGGGCCACCCCTTCTTCTCGAAGTGGTGGTGAATGGGCGCCATCAAGAAGATCCGCTTGCCGGTCGCCTTGAACCAGCCGACCTGGACGATGACGCTCACCGCCTCGACGACGAAGATTCCGCCGAGGAGCACGCTGAGCAGCTCGTTCTTGGTGACGACCGCGAGCGCGCCAAGCCCGCCGCCGAGGGCGAGAGAGCCGACGTCGCCCATGAAGACCTGGGCGGGGTAGGTGTTGAACCAGAGGAAGCCGAAGCCGACGCCGATGACCGAAGCGCAGTAGATGCTCAACTCCTCGGCGCTCTCGAGCCGCGGAATGAAGAGATACTGAGCAACGGGCCGCTCGAAGAGGATGACGCCCGAGAGATACGCCAGGATCGCGTAGGTCGCGGCGTTGACCATGACCGGCCCAATGGCGAGCCCGTCGAGCCCATCGGTGAGGTTCACCGCATTGCTGGTCCCGACGATCACGAAGGAGGCGAAGGCCACCCAGAACCAGGGAGGCAGGTAGGTTGGTGCCTCGCCTCGGGCCGCGAGCACGTCCGCCGGGAGGAACTTCACGAAGGGCACGGACATCCGGTGGCGCACCTCGAGCCAGTCCGGAGGCAGCCCCTCGTGCCCGTAGTAGAGGTACGTGCAGACGGCGATGGCGACCGCGAACTGAATCGCGAGCTTCCATCGGCCCGCCAGTCCACCCGTATCCTTCTTGCGAACCTTCGCCGCGTCGTCGATGTAACCGACGACCCCAAAGCAAGCCGTGATCGCGGTGACGACCCAGACCATGCGGTTGCGGGGATCGGCCCAGAGCACCGTGGAGAGCACCAGCGCCAGGAGCATCAGCGCGCCCCCCATGGTCGGCGTGCCGGCCTTGCTGAGGTGCGACTCGGGGCCCTCCACCCGCACCACTTGCCCGATTTGCTTCGACTGCAGACGCCGAATGAACCACGGGTACAACCCGAAGGTGAGCAGAAGCGCCGTCATCGTCGCCGCGAGGACGCGAAAAGGCACGTAGCGCAGGACGTTGAGGGCCCCAAAGCGATCGGCGTAGGGGTAGAGCCAGTAGTAGATCACGGCTCACCCTCCCCCCGCGCCCGCAGCGCGTCGACGACCCGCTCGAGACCCATCGAGCGGCTCCCTTTCACGAGCACCACATCCGGCGCAGCGGCGTCGAGGTGCGCCGGGAGCTCCGCGAGGTCCTCCCAGACCTCGCCGACCCTCGCCATCTCGGACCCCACGAAGACGTGTACGTCCGCCAGCTCCTCGGCGAGCTGGCGCAGTCGTCGATGCGCCGGCACGCTCAGGGACCCGAGCTCCTTCATGTCGCCGAGCACCGCCAAGAGCCGCGCCCCACGACGGTCGGCGAGCTTCCGTGCGGTTCGGAGCGCCAGCTCCATCGACCTCGGGTTCGCGTTGTAGCTGTCGTCGATGACCAGCGCTCCCCCCACGTCGATGGGACACATTCGGCCGGCCAACGGCGCGAGCGCCTCCATCCCGCCGGCGGCGGCGTCGAGATCGGCGCCCAAGGACTGGGCGATGAGGAGGGCCGCCGCCGCGTTCCTCGCCGCAGCTTCGCCCAGGAGCCGAAGGCGCAGCTCGATCGTCCTGCCTGCGACCTGCACCACCGCGTGGGTCCGCGATCCCTCAATGCCCCAGTCGAGCAGCCTCGCGTCCGCCTCCTCCTGGGCACCGAAGCGCAGCGCCCGCTCCCCCGCAAGAGAAGGGTCGTCGCCGGCCACGATCCCGACGCCACGATCGCCGAGAGCGCGCAGCAGCGCCGTCTTCTCCCGGCGGACTTCCTCGAGGCCTCCCAGCCCCGCCGTATGCGCCTCGCTCACCAGAGTCACGACTCCCACGTCCGGCTCGGCCATGGCGGCCAGAGCCGCGATCTCGCCAGGCTCGCTCGTCCCCAGCTCGATGACCGCAAGCTCGTCGTCCGCAGCGAGGGTCAGCAGCGTCATGGGGACGCCGACGCGGTTGTTGAGGTTCCCAACGGTCGCGCGCACGCGCCGCCCGGCGCCTCGAAGCGCCGCCGCCGCGAGCTCCTTGGTCGAGGTCTTCCCCGCCGACCCCGTGATGGCTACCAGACGCCCACCCCAGCGACGGCGGTGCCCGCGAGCGATGGCGCTGAGGGCCTCGAGGGTGTCGGGAACCGCGACGGCGTCCAGGCCCGTGGGAAGCTCGGTCCCCTCGCGCACCAGCGCCGCGGCGCCGCGCTGAGCGACCTGCGGCAAGAAGGCGTGGCCGTCGTGGTTCTCGCCACGCAGGGCTACGAAGAGCGCGCCGGCCTCGACCCGGCGCGAGTCGGTGACGACCCCCGAGACCTTTCGCTCCGCCGCGCCGAGGCAACGCCCACCGGTGAGCTCCGCGAGCTCCGCCAGGGTGAAGCAGGCGTGGTTGTCGGGGATCGGCGTGGCCATCAGCCCTCCTCCCCGAGGGCCGCGATCACCTCCGCGGCGACCCGCCGGTCGTCGAAGGCGCGACGCTCGGTCCCGACGATCTGGTAGTCCTCGTGCCCCTTGCCGGCGATGAGGACCGTGTCTCCCGCACGGGCGGCGCGCACCGCCTTCTCGATGGCCTCGCGCCGATCGAGCTCCACGACGAAGCCGCCCTCCGCCAGCTCCCGTGCTCGCCGCATCCCCGCCGCCTCGACTCCCGCGACGATCCCTTCGACGATGGCGTGCGGCGACTCCGTCCGCGGGTTGTCGCTCGTCACCACGACGACGTCGGCCCCTTCCGCCGCCACCCGCCCCATCTTGGGCCGCTTGTCCCGGTCCCGATCGCCGCCGCAGCCAAAAACCACGACGAGCCGGCCCGGGGTCAGTGGACGCAGCGCCCCGAGGGCGTTGGCCAAGGCATCCGGCGTGTGCGCGTAGTCCACGAGCACCGCCACGCCTCGCGGATCGGGCACCCGCTCCAATCGCCCGGGGGCCCCCGGCGCCTCGGCCAGCGCCGAAGCCGCCTCGCCCACGTCGAGATCGAGGGCCTTCGCCACGCCGAGGGCCACGGCGAGGTTCTCGAGGTTGTGCCGCCCCACCAAGGGGCTGCGCAGCTCGACCTCCTGTCCGCCGACCCTCGCCCGCGCAGACACTCCCTCCCGGTCCGAACGGGCCGCGCCCAGCCAAACATCCGCGCTCGGATCGCGAAGGCTCACCCGGACCGTGGAGGGGCCGAGACGAGGCGCCAGCTCGGCACCAAAGGGATCGTCCACATGAACGACGGCTGCTGCCGGACGGTGCTCGAAGAACAGACGTGCCTTGGCCTCTCCGTAGGCCCCCATGTCCCCGTGGAAGTCGAGGTGATCCTGGCTGAGGTTGGTGAACACAGCGACCCGGAAGCGCACGCCGCGCACCCGCTCCAGGACGAGGCCGTGGCTGGAGACCTCCATCACGAGGTGCGTCGCTCCGCCGTCCACCGCGGAGCGCGCAAAGCGCACGAGATCGTCGGCTTCCGGGGTCGTGAAAGCGGCTGGCGCCGCGGAGCTGTCCGCCCGTCGCGCCACCGTCCCCAAGAGCGCCGATCGAGCGCCGAGCCCGCTGAGCATCGCGTCGACGAGCCAGGCGGTCGTCGTCTTTCCGTTCGTGCCCGTGATGCCGACGACCTCGAGGGCTTCCGTCGGGCGCCCGTAGACCGCGTGCGCCGCCAGAGCGAGCGCACGGCGCGCGTCCGACACAATCAGCTGCGGAACCGGGAGCGACAGCTCCCTCTCGACGAGGAGGGCCGCCGCGCCCTGCGCCAAGGCGGCCTCCGCAAAGGAGGCGCCGTCGACGCGGGCGCCGGGGATCGCCACGAAAAGCTCCCCGGGCGCGATCCGACGCGAGTCGCGCCGGACGCCCGCGACGAGGACATCGGCCCCGCGATGGCGGACGGTCAGCTCCGGCGCGAGCTCCGCGGCAAGCTCGGAGAGCCTCACCGCGCCACCTCCGTCGAAGACGGCTCAGCCATCGGGCCCAGCGCGAGAGTCGTGGCGCGCTCCGGCGCCGGCGGGCCCTCGCTCGCCGGGCTCAGCTCGACGCGCACCCGCTCGCCGCGGGGCACGATCGTCCCCGGCTCCGGCCGCTGGCTGCGCACGAGCCCGCTGCCTTCGAGCACCATCCGCAGCCCACGCTCCCGAAGCGCCGCCAGCGCCGCCCGCGCGGTCTTTCCGCGCAGCTCGGGCACGGACGCCTCATCCTCCCCCGGCTGGGGCGCCACCCCGGCCACCGCGTCGCGCGCCGCAGCACCGGAGGCAGCCTCCGCCCGACGCTGGGCCCGCTCCAGGCGACGAGCGAGGCGCCTGCGTCGCTCGTGCTCGCGCTGCTGCCGGGCGAGGGCGTCGCCTCCATCGCTCGCCGGGACGCCGAGGTGCCGCAGCGCCTGCTCCCCCACCCGCCGAAAGACCGGACCCGCAACGACGCCGCCGTAGTGGGCGATGACGGGCTCGTCGATCACCACGCTGATCACGAGGCGGGGATGGTCGGCGGGCACGAACCCCACGAAGCTCGCGAGCCAGCGATCGTCGCTGTAGCCCCCGGTCACGTAGTCGGCCTTCTGCGCCGTGCCCGTCTTGCCGGCGACGAGGTACCCGTCGATCGCCGCCTCCTCCGCCGTACCGCCCGGCCCGGTCACCGCCGTTAGCATGTCCGCCACGAGGCGAGCCACCCGCTCGGGGACGACTCGCCGCCGCACCCGAGGCGCCGCTTCGTCGATCACGTGCCCGCTCCCATCGGTGACGCGGCGCACGAGGATCGGCTCGACGAGCTTCCCCCCGTTGGCCAGCACGCTCATGGCGCTGGCGAGCTGCACGGAGGTCACACTCATCCCCTGACCAAAAGCGATGGTCGCGGCGTCCATCTCGTACCACCGCTCGAAGTGTCGGAGGATGCCGTCGGCTTCCCCCGGAAGCGGCAGACCCGTCGCCTCGCCGAAGCCGAAGCGTCGAAACGCCCGGTAAAGCCCTCGGCGGCCGAGGGTGCCGCCGATCTTCGCGGCACCGATGTTCGACGACAGCGCGAGGATCTGCGCCGGGGTCAGATGATCGTGGGGCGTCGTGTCATGGATGGTGTACTCGTCCACCTCCATCGCGCCGTTCATGCAGTCGATGAGCTGCTCGGGACCGATCGTGCCTGCCGCGAGGGCCGCCGCCACAGTGAAGGGCTTGACGGTCGATCCGGGCTCGAAGCGGTCGGTCACCGCCCGATTGCGGCGGTGACTCGCCGGCGACGCACCGGGCTGGTTCGGATCGAAGGTCGGGTAGTTCGCGATGGCGAGCATCTCACCGCTGTGGGGATCCATCACGACGACGCTCCCGGCCCTCGCCTCGAAGGTCTGAACCGCCAGCGCCAGCTCCCGTTCGGCGATGCGCTGGATGGTCCTATCGAGGGTCAGCATCACGTCGTCCCCCTGCGCCGCCCGGTCGTCGAGGAGCTGCTGCGAAAAGACGACACGCCCGCGCCGGTCGCGGATCGCCGGTACGGCACGAACGGAACCCCGGAGCCGCTCGTCGAGGGCGAGCTCGAGCCCTTCGATGCCCTCGCCGTCGATGTTGGCAAAGCCGAGCACGTGGGACGCGAGCGGACCGTTGGGGTAGAAGCGCCGCGGCTCCGGGTCGAAGTGGACGCCCGGGAGCTCCCTGCGTCGCACCTCGGCAGCCAGACGGGGCGAGATGCGCCGCTTGATCCACACGAAGTATCGGTCCGACGACAGCCGTGCCTCGATGCGCTCACGGTCGACGGAGAGGAGCTGGGCGAGCTGAGCGGCGACCGCCCGAGGATCCCCTCCCTCGCGCCGGAGCTCCCGAGGATTCGCCCACACGCTGTCGACGTCCACGCTGACGGCGAGCTCGGCGCCGTGCCGGTCGTAGATGGAGCCCCGCTTGGGCGCCAGACGGATGCGCCGCAGGTACTGCTCCTCGGCCATCTCGCGCAGGGCAGGCGCGCGATCGACCTGCAGCTCCCAGGCCCGATGGCCAACGGCCCCCGCGCCCCCCAGGAGCAACAGCGCCAGCACTCCGATCCGCGCGCGCATCCAGCGGCGTCGCCTCGGCGCAAGGTTCTTCATCGAACCCTCCCGGCGGTACGCCGGCGGCGCCGCGGCGTGATCGGCACGACGCGGTCAGCACTCGGCGGCTCCATCTCGAGCACCCCGCGCGCGATCGCCTCGACCCGAGGCGCCTGCCGCAAGGTCGCAGCCTCGAGGGCCAGCAACCGACGCTGCTCGATGAGGCGACGCTGCTCCCGGCGAGCGTCGCCCACCTCGTACCCCAAGCGCACGGTCTCGAAACGCATCGAGAGGTGCACCACGAAGGCCGCCGCCGTCGCGAGCACTGCGGCGATCCACAGCATCAAGAAGCGCGCAGCGACGCCGCTGCGGGCACCGTAGACCCGCCGGCTGCGCCGCGCCCGCTCGTTGAGCGCCTCCAGCGAGAGGTTCCGCGCCCCCCTGCGCCCTGTCCTCGGCACGCTCACGCCGCCTCCTCTCGCGGCACCCGCCGCGCCGCGCGGAGCTTCGCCGGCCGCGCCCGTGGATTGCGCGCAAGCTCTTCCTCCCTCGGACGGAGAGGCTTCTTGGTCAGAGGCCGAAGGCGTCCGTCGTCGCGGAAGGCGCGCTTGACGATGCGATCCTCGAGGGAGTGAAACGAGATGACGGCGACGACGGCGCCGTCTGCCAGCAGCTCCGGCACGGCCTCGACGAACTCCCGGAGCTGATCGAGCTCTCGATTGACGGCGATCCTCAGCGCCTGAAACGTGCGGGTCGCCGGATCGATGCGGCCGCGCCGCCGCATGACCCGGTGCACGGCGGCGGCAAGGTCTCCCGTCGTGCGGAGCTCGCCGCGCGCCTCGGCCTCTTTGATGGAGCGCGCGATGGCGCGGGAGCGGCGCTCCTCTCCTAGCTCGTAGATCACGTCGGCCAAGGCCTCGGCGTCGAGCCGCGCGATGAGCTCGCGGGCTGTCTCACCCCGGCTTCGGTCCATGCGCATGTCGAGGGGACCGTCTCCGCGGAACGAAAAGCCCCGCGCCGGATCGTCGAGCTGCGGAGAGCTCACCCCAACGTCGGCCACGACCCCGTCCACGCGAGACACCCCGAGGTCTCCGAGCACTCGCCGCAGGCGGCCGAACTCGTCGTGGACGAAGGTGACGCGGTCGCCGAAGCGCGCGAGCCGTCGCCGCGCCGCCGCCAAGGCTGCCTCGTCGCGATCGACCCCGATGACCCGCCCGTCCGGCGCGCTCCGCTCCAGAATCGCCTCGGCGTGGCCTCCACCGCCGAGGGTGGCGTCGGCGTAGAGCCCTCCCGAACGGGGCGCGAGGGCCTCCACGGTCTCCTCACGCAAGACCGTGACGTGGACGAACTCACTCACAGCCCCAGCTCCGCGAGCCGGGCCGCCATCGCCAGCCGCTTGTCGTCGTCGGCGAGCACCTCGCTGCGCAGCGCCTCGAAGCGCCCTTGCGCCCAGAGCTCCGCATGCCGCCCCATGCCCGCCCACAGCGCCTCGCGCTCGAGGCCCGCGTGCTTGCGCAGGGAGGCGGGGATGAGGACCCGGCCCATCTTGTCGACATCGCACTCGACGGCCCCGGAGACGACGATGCGACGGAGCATCGCGACGCTCGGGTCGAACTGGGGGAGCGCAGCCAGTCGCTCCTCGAAGGCGAGCCACTCGTTCATCGGGTAACAGACGAGGCAAGGGTCGAGAGCGCTCGTGATGACCAGGCGCGTCTCGCCTTGGGCCGCGAGCACGTCACGGAAGCGGGCAGGCACCGAAGTGCGCCCCTTCTTGTCGATCGCGTGCTCGTACCGGCCTCGGAACACCGCCCTCACCCGCCTCTAGCTGGCCGCACCGCCGCGGCGCGGGCGAGGATGACACTTCTTGCCACTTCTTACCACCGTCTTGGACCCTACGGGCCCTCGCGGCGCCTTGTCAACTTCTGCGAAGCAGCTAAACCGTCGTATTCACAGACAAATTTCGCATTGAGCAAATTCCTTCGGGGGATCGCCCACGACACCCCCATCAGGACATAGATGACGTATTGACCATAGCATAGTAGTCACTAACGTCTTTTTCCTGACGATAGATTTGACAGGCGAGGCCTGCGCCGGGTTCACTCCCAACGAGATGTCCTCCGTCCCGGCCCCCTGGAGACTTCGGACCCCACTGCTGACGAGGTGCTCGGAGGCGCGCCGTGACTGACGCCGACGATCCCCTCGAGGCCGCATGGCGGCGGGCGGAAGAAGCGTGGGACGACGACGAGGTGCACCGCAAGTTCGTCGCGCTCTGCGTCGCCCTCGGACGACTCGAGGTGGCCGGCCGCCGCTACCGCACCATCCGCGACACGGACCCCGCCCGACGAGCGGTCGCCGAACAGCGCATCGAGTGGGTGATCGCGCAGGCCATGGCGACCCTCGAGCTGACCAAGACCGACCCCGATCCACGGCCACGCCGCCGCCTCTTCTGGGTCGCGCTCCTCGTCGCGGCGACCTTGGTCGGCGCCGCGCTGTGGGTCTGGCTCGACGCGCAACGATGAGCGCGGCTACCATCCGAGCGGCCAAATGCAGATTGACTTCAAGTCCCGCGAGCTGACCGTCAAGCTCGTCTACTACGGCCCAGCGCTCAGCGGAAAGACGACGAACCTCCAGGCCATCCACCGCCTCGTCTCGAACGAAACCGCAGGCCGGCTAATGACCCTGGAGACGCGGGACGATCGGACGCTGTTCTTCGATCTTCTGCCGCTCACCTTCAACAGCGGCGGCGGGATCCAGGTGCGCTTCAAGCTCTTCACGGTGCCCGGCCAGGTGATCCACAACGCCACGCGCCGCCTCGTGCTCCAGGGGGCCGATGGGACGGCGTTCATCGCCGACTCCCAGACCAGCGAGACGCGGGCCAACCGCGAGGCGTTTCTGAACATGCAGCAGAACCTGCGTGACAACGGGATCGAGCCGGAGACACACCCCGTCGTCATCCAGTTCAACAAGCGCGACCTGCCGAACATCCGCTCCGACGCCGAGCTCGATCGGATGGCCACGCGCAGCAAGGAGCCCATCTACAAGGCCGTTGCGCTTCGCGGAGAGGGCGTCATCGACACCTTCCTCGGACTGACGGACCTCACCTGGAGGCGGCTGGAGGCCAAACACTCGCTCCAGGAGAAGTTCGGCCTCGACCCCGATGAGTTCCTCCGGGACGTACGGAGGCGCCTGGGGCTCGGCGACGGGGGGACGCCATGAACGACGGCGTGCAAACGGATAGCGCGAGCGTGGACATCGCCATGGCGGACATCGGCCGCTTGGAAGACGTCGTCGATCGCGAAGCGTTGCGGGACGTGTGCCGCTCCTTCTTCGAGCTCTTCAGCCTCTCGGTGCGCGTATTCTCGGCGAGCGGGGCCCTGCTGGCCGACGTCCATGAGGACCAGCCGATCCACGCCTACCTCCGGCAGTTCGCCCGAGGCCGCCAAGCCCTCGCCCAAACCGTCGCGGAGGTAACGAAGGCCGACGTGCGCGGTCGGGCGCCGCAGCGCCGTGTCGAGTTGACCGGCGCCGTCTACGACATCGTCCCTTTGGACTACCAGGGGCGCGCGGTCGGGCGCATCGTCATCGGCCCCTACCTACCGGCAGAAGTCCGTGAAGTTCCACGCCAGCTTCTGAAGCTCGATCCGAACATCGATCCCGAGCGCGTCCGCGACTTGCTCGCTCAGATGCCGCGGGTCCGCAAGAGCACCGCGGAGCGCATCGTGGCTCACCTGACGGGCATCCTGAAGCTGCTCCTCTTCTCCAGCCATCGCGCCCACCTGACCTCGGAGATGCACCTCGCCAGCGTCCGCGAGAACTACCGTGAGCTCGCCGAGAAGAACGCCAAGCTGCAAGCAGCCTACGACCGACTCAAGGAGCTCGACCGGCTCAAGAGCAACTTCCTGGCGACCGTCAGCCACGAGCTCCGAACGCCCCTGACGTCGATCATCGGTTACTCCGAAATGCTCGAGAGCGGCATCGCCGGTGAGCTCAACGCCGAGCAGCTCGAGTTCGTGCAGACCATCCACGCCAAAGGGGACCAGCTCTTGGCGCTCATCACCAGCCTGCTCGATCTCTCGAAGCTCGAGCAGGGCGTGATGAGCATCCGCTCCGAAACGATCGACCCCAGAGCGCTCGTCGACGACATTGCCCGAACGTTTGCGCCGGCCGCCCGCAAGAAAGGCATCGAACTGCGAACGCGGGTGGACGAGGAGCTGCCCCCGATCGAGGGGGACCCCATTCGGCTCAAGCAGGTCCTGTCGAACCTCGCCGAGAATGCCTTGAAGTTCACGCCTGCAGGCGGACAGGTGTTCTTCGAAGCCCATGCCGCGGACTTCGAAGAGGAGAGCGACACAGAGATGGGCGCCGTGTTCTTCTCCAGTCCTCGTCCCGCCGTCGCCTTCGTCGTCCGCGACACGGGCATCGGCATGCCCGCCGCGGAGCTCGACAAGATCTTCGACGCCTTCTACCAGGTCGACGGAAGCTCGACCCGCGAGCACGGCGGCACGGGCCTGGGGCTGAGCATCGTCAAGCGACTGGTCGACGCCCACGGCGGCCGCATCGAGGTGTCCAGCGAGATCGGCAAGGGCACCACCTTCCGCGTGCTCATCCCCTCACCGGAGTAAGCTCCCCGCTGGCGAAGTGATCGAACCCCCGCGGCGACCGCGCGATCCGCCGGCCGCTTCGATCGCGCACGAACACCCCCGGCTCGGACACAACCGTGCCAATCCGCGTCGCCCACGTGAGCGAGGCGGGCGCGGTGAAGAGCAACACGTAGGCCTCGCCGGAGCCAAGGAGCACCTCGTCGGGGTCCTGAGCGAGCGCCCGCGCCTCCGCCTCGAAGCCGCCCCCCCGCGGGATCGCCGCCAACTCGATCTCGGCACCGACCCCTGACGCCGCGCACAAATGGTGGAGGTCGCGAAGCAGCCCGTCGGAGACGTCGACGCAGGCGGACGCGACCCCGCGCAAGGACAGGCCCTCTTCGATGTGGGCCCTTGGCCAAAGCCAGCGGTCGGCAAAAGCTGAAGAGCGCCCGGCAAGCAGCGCCAAGAGCCCGAGCCCGGCGTCGCCGGGCGGTCCGCTCAGGTACACGGCGTCCCCGACCTTCGCGCCGCAACGCCGCAGAGGGCGAGTGCTCCGACCAACGACAGTCGTGGTGAGGGAAAGCTCGCCACCGGCCGCAAGGTTGCCGCCAACCACCGCCGCCCCCACCTCGGTCGCCGCGGCGGCGAGGCCGCGGTGGAGCGCCAGGAGCTCCGAGTCGCTGAGGGTCCCGGGCACGACGAGGGAGCTGAGCAGCGCGCGGGGACAGGCCCCCATCGCCGCCAGATCGCTCAGCGCACCGACGGCCGCGCGCCGCGCCAACACCTCCAGGGGGCCGAAGTCGCGCCGGAAGTGTGTCCCCTCGACGCAGACGTCCACGCTGAGGACGAGGCCGTCGGCGAGAACCGCGGCGTCGTCACCGATCCCGACGCGGACATCGGCGGAGTCGGTGCGGAAGACCTCGGTGAGCGCCGCGATCCGCGCATCTTCGGTGGCCACCGCTTCAGCAGAGCACAGCTCCCCTTCGAGGTCGAGGTCGAGCCACAACCCGTGCGCCGCTCAGGGTCACGAGACCTGTCCGGCAACAGAGCCGTCGCTGCACGAGCACGAGTGCACCGACCTGTGCGGCCCTACGTGCATGCGAAGGACCGCGAGGCGACGCGAGCTGAGTCGGCCAAGAGCCAGCGGACGATGGGAGGGCGCACGGTCGAGGTACGGCGGCCCCGGCTCGTGAGCGTCGGCAGCCATAAGATTCGGCGATGTCCCGAACGATGCCCGACTGAGGAGTCGTGAACGGTTACCGCGTGCGCTGCATGGCGACAGAGCAAAAGCTTGCGCCGCAGTTACTGCTGAACGTCCCGCTATCGTCGACCCTCCCGTGCACGATGTTCAGATAGTACGTCTCTCCCGGTTGTAAGATGCACGCACCGGCTTCGGGAGCGGTCGGGGAAGACCAGATTAGGTGTATTGCGAGGCCCGACTTGAAGCAGAAGAACGTGTCGGGGCTCGTGCTGAAATCGTCCCGGCTGAAGTCTCCCGGGCACCGGCTGATCTTGACCGTGTACGCGGCCGGGGGACCCTCCGCAGGGCGGCCCGCTTCAAAGACCAAGTCGCCACTGCTGTCGTCGGCTACGAAGGACAGAGCGGAATAGTGCAGGTTGTCGATGGACCAGAAGTCGCTATCACTAACGATGCCTGGCCACTCATGTCCGGTCGCGTCCCGATACGCCTCTGGATCGTGGTCCTCCGCCAGACCAAACGTCGGCAACGACGAGCACGGGTCCGGGCTGCCCGCGTCCAGCCCCGGAGCCGCTCCGTCCGTGGCCCCGACCCCAGCGTCTCGGCCGCCAGCCCCAGCGTCTCGGCTGCCAGCCCCAGCGTCTCGGCCCCCGGTGGAAGCGTCGAGACCGCTGTCCCTGCCAGGCCCCGCGTCCTCGAAAGTGCCGCAACTTTCGCAACTCCCCCACACGCCCTCGGCGTTGCACTGCTGGATGCCGTCCGCGCCCCCTGCGCAGGGGCACCTCCGCAACTCACCATCCGCACAGCCGGACGCATCATCCCCGCAGCTCGCGACGGCAAGCGTCACGACGTAGACGGCACCCGGCACAAAGACCGAAAGGAGGCGAAGATACATGGGGTGCACGTTACCACTGGGCCATCGCCAGGCAAACTCTGTCCTGGTTCAGGACATATGAGACTAGGGGGCGAAATCGGGGTGGTGTTGTCGAAAGTACTGTGCGGGGGTAAGGTAGCCAAGCGCCTGCTGAGGTCGGACGTGGTTGTAGGACTGTAACCGCTGCATGAACCACGGGTTGCGAGGGTGCAGTTCAGCGCCTGATCACGCGGCGTAGCGGGTGGCCTGTCTAAAGGCGAACCCCTCGTCGAAACGATCGGACTGGAGCAGGGAGCGCAGGTAGAGGACCCCGCCGGCGCTGGCTCGCGACCAGGAGGCACCAGAAACCTTGAGCCGCTGCGTGACGAGGGTCTTGCAGGCAGCCTCGACGGGCCCGCTGCCGAGCGCGGTCTTGGCCTCGACGGCCTTCATCCATTCGCGCTGGTTGTAGATGTACTCGGCGTGCTTCTCGATCTCCGAACGAGCCCAGGGCGAGACCGGGTCGTCCTCGCGCTGCAACTCATCGCGGAGCCAGCGCCACAGGCGCCATCGACGACGACCTCGAGGGCGAGGTCGGGGCGCTGCGCGACCAGCGCACGCACCTCGCGCTCGACGCGGCTCATGATCGTGGCCTTGCCCGCCTCGGGCATCTGGGCGATGCGGATCGTGTGCGTGCCCGAGCCGCGCCGGGCACGCGCACCATCCGCATCGCGGCGGAGAACGACCGATGCGATGCTGGAGCTCATCCGATGAGCTGGCGGTCGCCAGTGGACCGCCGGCGGCCGCCAGCCCCATGAACCGATTCCTTCCGTGATTTCGTCCGTTGTTGGGTGGCACGTGCACTGCACTGGCTGGTGGCATGCCCAAACGAACACGGAAACAGCGGCGGGGAATTCGCCATCGACTGCGGCCGGGTCTCCGGCGACGCGAGACCCAGATCGCAGCGGCTCTCGTTGAGTCGGAACGCGCACCGCTCGTCGTCGACAACGATCTCTGGAACGGCTTCCTCTCTTCGGTCGCCCTCCACGCGCACGACCCCACGCTCGCACTGCACGACCTTGACTTCGATGGGTCGTCGTACTGGGTGCTCTTCAGCGCGGACCTCGCGGACGGGCGGCGATTCCTGGCGTCGCTGGCGGCCGAGTTCGGCAGGTTCCTCCGCGCGTTCACCGGTGACCAGAGCCTGACCATTCGGCTCGAGCCGCCGCTCTCGCTCGACCGCTTGACGGCCGAGCCCGCCAGGTCCGCCGCTCCGTAACGGGCCCTTCACGCAGATCCGCGGCCAACACTTTCCTCATCGGAACGGAGCCTTCGCGGAACGATGGACCATCCCCTGTCCGTACTGCCCCCTTTGACGGCGGCTGCATGTCCGGCCCGTGCAAGGCATCCCTGCGCTTCTCAGCGCGCTCTGAACCTTTGTCGAGAGCGAAGCGTAGGAGCTTTGCCCGAATCTCGCCGTGCAAGCTTTGGTGCGCGGTTCAGCGCACACCTGTCTCCAAGGCGAACCCTGATCTCGCGGCCGAGCGCACCACCCCATGGAAGGGCGTGCACTCGTCCCCAGCGCCGCCCTCGCTGTGCAGGTACGGCTCGCTGTGCAGGTACGGCTCGCTGTGCAGGTACGGCTCGCTGTGCAGGTACGGCTCGCTGTGCACGTACGGCTCGCTGTGCAGGTACGGACTGGCGTGCGGCACCACAGCCCGAACGTCCGAGCTCCGGTTCGACGGCCGGGCCCAAGGTTCACCGCCGACCCCCAGACGCACGAACGCCCCGCGATCCTCATGGGATGCGGGGCCTCGTAAGGGTGGGTCATCCAGGACTCGAACCTGGAGCCAATGGATTAAGAATCCACTGCTCTACCAATTGAGCTAATGACCCGATGTTCGACGTCGCGACGAGCGACACACCCCAGGCAGTTTCGAGTAGGACCCCCTTGGGCACACCCGGTAGGATTCGAACCTACGACCTGCGGATTCGAAGTCCGACGCTCTATCCAGCTGAGCTACGGGTGCTCGTCGCGGTCGGATGAGAAAGAACCTCGCCTCCGGGGAGGCCGGCCCTTCCTACTCCAACTCACCAAGCTGTCAAGGCGCACCGCGCGAGGCGACGTCGAACTGGGGTGACTGACGGGACTTGAACCCGCGACCACCGGAGCCACAATCCAGTGCTCTACCACTGAGCTACAGCCACCAGATTTCAAGGACGGCCAGCATAGCCAAACCGCAGCCAGCCGCAAGGGCTAACGGTCCGCCCCAGCACTGCCCCTGATGGATCGCCGTCACGAGGGTGCCCCCATGGAGCAACGCAACGAACCTTGAAGATTCTTGGGGCGCGCGATGCGCCGCACAAGCACGTGAGGCGTGCGCGGAGGTAATGGGGCGGGCTGCGAACAACTCGCCCATGAGTGGGACCGGCCGCAAGACTCCCGCTGGCCTGCGCATGGAAGCGCGGGGTGCTCCAAAGGCCGGGCGCCCGCCAAGCAACTCCCGGGGAGGGGCCGGCCGAGGCTCTCGCCCGGCGGGCCGAGGACCAGGGGGCTGTGGCATGCTCCCGCAATGCGCGGTCTCCTCTTGCTCTGTGCGCTCACGCTGGCCTGTGGCGACGACGATCACGGCGACGCGACCGTCGACGGCTCCACCGCTGACGGCTCCACCGCTGACAGCTCCACCGCCGACGGCTCCACCGCCGACGCCGACTCCCCCTTCCCCGCGGCGCTCCCGTGGCCTGCGGAGCTTCCGTCCACCGACGATCTCGGCGCGCGGCGCGGCCGCATCCTCGCCCGAGCGATCCTGCACCTGCACTCGCCGCTGTCGCACGACGCCTGCGACGGCGAAGGGTGGGTGACGGGCGAAGGACTCACAGACGCCCAGTGCCTCGAACACTTCCGCGATGGACTGTGCCGCGCCCGTATCGATGTCGCGATGCTCTCGGACCACGCACCGCATGTGAACGAGGTCGACTTCCGGCAGGCGCTGTGGATCCGCGACGGAGACGAGCCGCTCCCGAACGCGGAGACCCCCTACGCCAACCGGATCACCTGCGAAGGCTCCGAGCATCGCGCCGTGCTGACCGTGGGGAGCGAGAACGCACTGATGCCCCTCGGCTTCGATCGGCACCCGGGCGATGGGACCCTCGACGCCGACGCCCTCAACGCGCTCTACGACGCCGACGACCCGGTCGCGATCGAGGCGTTCCGGGACGCCGGGGCGCTGCTCTGGATGGCCCACACGGAGTCAAAATCCGTGGACTACCTGCGGAGCCTCGGCCTTGATGGCCTCGAACTCTACAACCTGCACGCCGACGTCGACCCGCGCATCCGCTCCGAGTTCCTCGGGGACTCCGATGCCGGCTACATCGCGCTGCTCCTGCGGTTCGGTCAGGCGCGCTACGCGCTGGCCCCGGACCTCGCGCTGATGACGTTCCTGTCGCGGCAGCAGGCCTCTCTCGACAAATGGGACGCGCTGACCAGCGAAGGCTGGCGAATCGCCGGCAGCGGCGGATGCGACGCCCACGAGAATGCGTTCCCGATGCCGCTGCTCGACGGCGAGCGAGCCGACAGCTACCGACGCATGATGACGTGGATCACCAACCACTTGCTGGTGGACGACCGCAGCCCCGAAGCCGCCGAGGAAGCCCTCCGCGCGGGACGCCTCTACGTCGTCCACGAGGTGCTGGGCACACCGGTGGGTTTCGACTTCGTCGCCCAGGACGGCGAGGCAACCTTCGAGATGGGCGAGCAAGCCCCCCTCGGCGCGACACTGCTGCTCCGCCGCCCGGCCTTGCCCGAGGGCTTCCCCAGCGACCCGCCGCCGAAGCTGTCGCTCCACATCTTCCGCGCGGACGCAGCGGGCGCCGAGGAGGTGGCGAGCGGCGACGGGGAGTCGCTGACCTTCACGGTGGACCGGCCCGGCGCCTACCGCGCCGAGATCCGCATGATCCCCCACCACACGCGGCCCTTCCTGCGCAGCCTCGCCGACCGGGCGGACCGCGAGCAGACGTGGGTCTACTCCAACCCCATCTACGTCGCCCTGCCCGAGCCGCCGATGCCGGATCCGACACCGACCTCCGCCCGCACGCCGGCCGCGTGGCGACGGGCGGCCCGCCGCATCGGGCTCAGGCCACCTCCACCTCCCGCGACAGCCACCGCTGCACCCTCCCTTGCGCGGTGACGGTCGCCTCCTACGCTGGCGCCCGATGGCTCTGACGCACAGCAAGGGCATGCCCCTCGGAACGCCCGCGCCGCCCTTCGCCCTGCGGGGCGTGGACGGCGAGACCTGGACCCTCGACGACTTCGCGGACGCCGTGGTCCTCGTGGTGGTCTTCACCTGCAACCACTGCCCGTATGCGCAAGCGGCCGAGGACCGGCTCATCGAGCTCCAGGGTGCCTACGCCGACCGTGGCGTGCGGTTCGTCGCGATCAACCCGAACGACGCCGAGCGCTACCCGGAAGACTCCTTCGAGGCCATGCGCGAGCGTGCTCAGCACAAGGGCTACGTCTTCCCCTACCTCCACGACGCGACGCAGGAAGTCGCGCGTGCCTACGACGCCGCCTGCACACCCGATATCTTCGTCTTCGACGCCGAGCGGCGGCTCACCTACAACGGGCGTCTCGACGACCACTGGCGCGACCCCTCGAAGGTCACGCGCCAGGATCTTCGCGCGGCCATCGACGCGACCCTCGAAGGGAAAGCGCTGACCTTCGACCCGGCGCCGTCCATCGGTTGCTCCATCAAGTGGAGACCCTGAAAAATGGCCAAGGTCCCGCCCCTCGGTCTCCCCCGCGAAGAGGTTCGGCGCGAGCTCGACCGCATCCGGCACCCGTTTCGCGTGGCGATCGATCGCGCCAAGAACCCCTTCAACATCGGCGCGATCGTCCGCACGGCGCACTCGTTCCTCGCCAAGGAGATCGTCCTCATCGGCTCCGAACCCTGGTACGAGCGCGCCGCGATGGGCATGCAGCGGTACGAGAACCTCGTCGAGCTCCCCTCAGTGGACGCCTTCGTCGAGCACGCCCGCACCGAAGGGTGGCACCTGGTGGCCTTCGAAAAGGACGAGAGCAACGTCGGGCTGTGGGAAGCCGAGCTCCCCGAAGACTGCGTGCTCGTATTCGGCAACGAGGACCGTGGCGTCTCTCGCAAGATCCTGAACGTTGCGCAGCAGGTCGTCGGCATCCCTATGTACGGCATCAACCACAGCTACCCGATCAGCATCGCGGCCGGCATTGGGATGGCGGAGTGGGCGCGGCGCCGCTACCAGCGCGGGCGAATCGTGGTGCCCGAGCCCGCCCCTCCGGGTTGAAGCCCCTCAGGGCGTGCGCTCGACCCAGCCGCTGACGTCTGGTTCTACGCGCAGGTCGAGTTCGAAGTACGCCCCGCCCGGCGCCGCCCAAGGAGTCGCCGCGAACGGCAGGAAGTCCTTCCACTCGTTGGCAAGGACCGCGTTGACCACGTGCGCCGTCAGCCGCAACGCGCTTGGGCATCCGAGGTCCGCCCACGAAACGCGTACACTCATCGCGGAGGCGTCACTCGCGGTGAACACGTCGACCCCTTCGCGGAAAGCCACCGTCTGCGTCGTCCAGGGCGGATCGCCGGCGGGCACGTACAGACCGTTGTAGGCGACGCCGTCACCGCCCACCGAGGTGCGGCGCAGCGCGACCAGGTGCGTCGCCGAGAAGGGCAGCCGGGCGACCAGCCCGCTGTACTCCTTGCCGTCGCTCGGCATCGCTGCCCCGAGGGTCTCAGCGGCCTCCAGATAGATGTGGACGGGCTTGAAACCGTCGGCGAACGCCCCCGACACCAGCGTCACGTAGAGGTAGTCCCGGTCCCATGTGATGGCGTACTCGTCCGCCGACCCGAGCGGCCCGCCGGGGGTCAGCCGTTGGGTCGCCGGGTAGGCGTCGAGGTCCGCCTCGCCATCGAGGACGATCGTGTGCCCCGGATGGATCGCAGCGCCGGGGCAGGTCGCCGAGGGCGCGGCGTCGACCCCGCTGTCCGTCCCGCCATCGGGCATGACCGCGTCGCTCCCGCCGTCGGCGAGCCCGCTGTCCAGGCCGGCGTCGCGGGGGCCCCCATCCAGACCGCTGTCGACGGGCCCGGCGTCGCTGGGGCCTCCGTCTACACCGCCATCGCCGACCCCACTGTCCCGGCCCTCTCCCGCGTCGAAGCCCGGGAGCGCGTCGAGACCGCCGCCGGCGTCGGGAAAACCACCGCCATCGGAGCACCCGGCGAGGGCGGCCGCGACGAGGGCGCACCGGGAGACGACACGAAAGCACGGAAGCGAGCGTTTCATCGGCCCGAAAGCCTACCGCACATCTCGAAAACGATCGTCCATCGATCCGTGGACTGGGAGGCCCCATCCGCGGGGCGATGGAATGCCGAGGGAGCTCGCAAGCGCCCGTTGCGAGGAAGCGCACAGAATGGGCCGGCCCACCGGCGACGGTCGGCTAGGGTCGAGAGGTGACCCGCTTCTACGTGATGATCGGCGCCATCCTGGCTTTCGACGCGCTGCTGCTCGGCTTCCTCGCTTGGGCCTTCCAGTCGCCGCGCTTCGCGGCCCATCGCATCAGCGACCGCCCCGCCATCAAGGTGTCCTGGCCACAGCGGCTGCGGGTGATGGCCGTCAGCAGCGTGCTGTCGCTCACGGCGATCTTTGGCTCGACCTACGTCCTCTTCGACCGGCTGGTCACCCTCGATCCCACACCCTTGTGGAAGGTCGTGCTGCAGACCGCCGGCGTCCTCGTGCTTTACGACTTCGTCTACTACTTCCTCCACCGCGCGATGCATCACAAGAAGCTCATGCGCTTCGTCCACGGCGTGCATCACCGGGCGCGCAACCCGTCGGCCCTGGAGAGCTTCTACCTGCATCCCATCGAGCTCCTCGCGGGCCTGGCCCTGATGCTCGCCAGCACCATCGCCCTTGGCCCGATCCACGTCGACGCGTTCCTCGCGGTCTTCTTCGTCTACTCGACGCTCAACATCACGGTACACGCGGGCGTCGACTTCCCGGTTTTCTGGATGAAGCCCCTCAACTTCCTGACGCGTAAGCATCACGTCCACCACCAGGACGACTTCGCGAAGAACTTCTCGTCGTTGACGCCCCTGCCGGACCTGCTCTTCGGCACCTCCTCGTGAAGACACCGCCGGAGAGCGCCGGGCGGCCTTCCTGATCCATCGGATCCATCGGATCCGACGCCGCGTCTCCGGGACACTCCGAGAGCTCCTCGGTCCTCCGCTTCCAGTCGCATCCCGCACGGGCCGCCCACCGCTCCTGGCCCCGTGGTCTGTCGCCCCACCGACCCCGTGATACGCTTCTGCGGCGGAGGATCCCCTGGAACCCGAGGCCGCACCGAAGACACGACCCGACGACGACGAGCGCTCCTCTCACCGGGCGTTCGCCACGACGGTCGCACCGTCCCAAGTCGAAGCCTCGCAGCCTCCCGCGGACGCTCCCAGCGAAGGGAACGCACCCGACGACGACGAACCCGATCCGATGATCGGGCAAGTGCTCAGCGGCCTTTACAAGATCGACCGCCGCATCGGCGAGGGGGGCATGGGGCGCGTCTACATGGCCGTCCACATCCACCTCAACAAACCCTTCGCCGTCAAAGTCCTCTCCGAGGCAGTCGCGACCAATCGGCAGGCCATCGAGCGTCTCCGGATCGAGGCACAGACCGCCTCGAGCATCGACCACGACAACATCGTCGACGTCGTCAGCTTCGACGCCACCGACGACGGCCGGGTATTCCTGGTCATGGAGATGCTCGAGGGCGAGAGCCTCGCGACGCTCGTCGAAGCCGGCCCGATGAGCCTCGAACGCGCGCTGCCCATCGTCTACCAAGTCTGCGAAGCGCTCGAAGCAGCGCACGAGCGCGGCATCGTCCACCGGGACCTCAAGCCCGAAAACGTCTTCATCGTGCGCAAGCGCGACGCCGATTTTGTGAAAGTGCTCGACTTCGGCATCTCCAAGGTGAAGACGGCGGAGGCCGAGCGGGTGCGCATGACCAAGACCGGTCAGGTCGTCGGTACCCCCCTCTACATGGCGCCCGAGCAGGCGCGCGGCGAGACGGACATCGACCGGCGCGCGGACATCTACGCCCTCGGCGTGATGCTCTACGAGATGATCGCGGGGCGCCCGCCCTTTCTCGGGGGCAACTACTTCCAGCTCCTGTGGAAGCACGGCAACGAGACGCCCGAGCCGCCAAGCCGGCACCGCCCGGACCTCCCCGCCGCGATCGACGCCGTGATCCTCAAGGCACTGGCGAAGGATCCCGACGACCGCTTTCAGACCATGGCCGCCTTCGAAGCCGCGCTCATGGCCGCCGCCCCGGAGATCGGCTCGTCGCCCGCGCGCCTCATGTCGCTCCCGCCCGCCCCGGCGGCGCCAGCCCCGCCCAAGAAGTCGGTCGCTCGGGCCGTGGCAGGGGTGGCCGCGTTGCTCGGCGTTGGGGCGCTGGCCTTCCTCGCGTCGCGCTCCGGCCCCACCGCGCCCCCACCGAACCTGCAGAGCGCGCCCGCGACGGCGGAAGCATCTCCAGCGGGAGCACCGGCCGCGGACCCGGCGCCCGCGAAGGCGCCCGTGTCCTCAGCTGCCGAGCCGGTCCCCCAGGGCGCCGAGCCCCCGCTCACGGCGACGGTCCACTTCGCCTCGACGCCGCCCGGCGCCGAGGTCCGGCACGGCGACGTCATCCTCGGCACCACCCCCTTCGACGCCACCCTCCCGGCGGGCGTCCCCCTGACGGTGACCTACCGGCGGCGAGGCTACCGACCAACGACCGCCGAGGTCATCCCCACCGAGGGAGCCCGGGTCGACAAGCGTCTGGTGGCCCGCCCCTCCGGGAGGATGCGACCCTCCCCTTCCTTGCCTACCCCCAGGATGAGCTTGTGAGATGCCTCTCCGATCCTACCGGCTCGCGCTCGCGCTGACCGCCGCTGCCTTGCTCTGCGCCGCCCCATCGAGCGCGCAAACCACCGATGTGAACGCCGAAGCGCGGGTGTTCTTCGATCGGGGGACGGCGCTCCTCGAACAGGCGGCGCAGGCACGAGGGCGACGACGACGACGACTGCTGGAGAACTCGCTTCAGGCCTTCGTCTCGACGCTCCGAATCGTGCGAAGCCGCAACGCGCTGTTCAACGCGGCCCTGGTGCTGGAACAGCTCGCCCGCCCCTCCGAGGCCTTCGCCTACTACCGTGAGTACCTGGACATCCCAGGGCTGAGCGACGACGAGCGCCAACAGGCTCAGGCCCGCATCGACGTCCTGAGGCCGACCATCGCCGTCGTCTCGGTGAGCTCGACGCCGGCGGGCGCGGAAGTCTTCGTCGATCGGCTCGACCTCGCCCCCCGAGGGCGGACTCCACTGGAGATCGCGCTCCCTCCGGGGGAGCACACGCTCTACTTCCGGCACCCTCAATACGAAGACGCCGAGACCCGAGTCGTGGCCGAGACGGGCGCCACGCGGCAGGTCGGCGCGCGGCTGACCCCTCGCCCCGTCGAGGTCCGCATCGAGGCACCCGCCGGCGGCGAGCTCTTCCTCGACGGTGAACCCGTCGCCGCGGGCCCGCGGGCGCTGCGGCCTGGGGAGCACCGGGCGCGTCTGGAGCTGCCCGGCCACGTCCCCACCGAACGCCGCTTCACCGTGCAGCCCGGTGACGGCCCCACGACGATCCGACTCGCGCCGGGGCCTGCCACGCACGGAACGCTCCGGGTGCACAGCTCGGTCCCCGCTCGGGTGTTCGTCGACGGGCACCCGGTCGGCACGGGACGGGACGTCGAGCTGCAGCTCGCTCCGGGCACGCACCGCGTGCGGGTGGCCGCCGAGGGGCACCGCCCCTTCGAGCTGCCCGTCGCCGTCGAGGCCGGACGGCGCTCCGAAGTGAGGGCCGTCCTGGCGCGGCCCTCCCGCCACCTCGGCGTGCTGCCCCACGTCGCCCTGGGCCTCACCGCCGCGGGAACGGCCGTGTGGGGAGGGCTCAGCGTGCGGGCGCTGCGAATGCGCAGGGAGTACGACGACGCCTGCGCGCAGAACCCCCCGCAGTGCGGGTGGTCGAGCTTCCGAGACGTAGAGCGCGCGAACCTGACGGCCGACATCGCCCTTGGAGTCGCCGGAGCCCTCGCGATCACGACCCTCGTCCTCTACCTGCTCAACCGGGCAAACGGGGCGCATTCGCACGCGCACGTCAAGCTCTCGTGGGGACCCAACAGCGGCGGTCACCTCCGCCTCGGGGGGCGCTTCTGATGCCCGCGTTCCCTCGCCTGCGGCTCGCCCTCGGTCTGCTCGGCGCAGTCGCCGGCTGCACCCTCGTCAACGCACCCAAACCGCCGCCGGACGCCTCCCCTGGCGACGCCGGCATCGACGCCCCCACCGACGCCCGCACCGACGCCGATGCCCCGATCGGGGAGGTCTGCGACAACGCCGCGGACGACAACGGCGACGGCCTCGTCGACTGCGACGATCCCTCCTGCGAGGGGCGCGTGTGCGGAGATGGCTGCACCTGCCGTGGAGGACGCAAGACCGAGACGAGTTGCAGCGACGGTACGGACGACGACGGTGACGGCCTCGTCGACTGCGACGACTTCGACTGTGCGTCGGAACCCACCGTCGACTGCTGCGGGGAAACCGTCACACCGCCAGCCACCTGGCCGAACGAACGCTCCACCTGGCCGCGAGCGCAGTCCGCGCTCGAAGCGGAGTGGCAGACGACCTCCGCGACGGGCGCGCTGCCGGTGCGTGAGGCAGGAACCCACCTGACCGAGTTCGCCGACACGGCCCCTTTCGCCTTGGTCCACTACACCTGCCTGAGCCTGGCCCTCGGCGCCTCCTTCGAAGCGAGCTTCACGCCCCGAGCGCAGGAGCCGGACCACGGCTGCGCCGAGTCGGGCCGCTGCGAGAGCTTCGCCGCGCTCGTCCTGAGCCCGGTGCGCGAGGCGCTGCCCGGCCGCAGGCTCCTCGACGACCTCGCCGTGGTGTTCTATCCGGGCGGAAGAGTCGAGGTGACGCAGGGAGGTACGGCGCTGGCCAGCGCTGAGCTCAGCAACGTGGAGACGGAGTACCGGGCGAGCGTCGAGCTGACGCCGGACGTCGATCCGGTGGGACGTGCGGCGCTCCGCGCCGAGGTCCGTGTCAGCCGACCGGGGATGGACCCGGAGCTGAGTTGGGATGGTTACCCACTGCTGCAAGAGCAGCTCATCGACGACGGATCCTGCGCCAACCTGCCGGGGCTCTACCTCGCCTTCGAGGGCTTCGGCGACGGCGTGACCGTCGGTCAGCTCCACGAAGCGACGCCCCGCGCCTGCGTCAACCCGAACCAGTTCACCCAGACGGAGGCGATCCTCACGGCGGACGGCGCCGGCGGCACCGCGAGCCTCCGCTTCTCGCCGCCCAGCATGGGACCGGAGTGGGCCGACGAAGCGATCGGGTCGCCCTCGCTCTTCGTCAGGGATAGCAACTGGCACGTGATGGTGGAGGCGACCAACGACCAGCCCGAGTTGGAGCTCGTCGCCCACGTCGGTTACGCGCTCGGCCATGCCCGGGCCCTCGGCTGGCCAAGGGACGAGTGGCTCGCCGGCGCGCAGCTCCCCCGGCTCGGGGACCAGCCTCCCTCCTGCCTCGACCGGAGCTGCACGACGCCGCCGACACAAAGCTACCGCGACCCACACCTCTTCGAGAAGGCGGGCGCACTCTTCGTGGCCGTCGCCGCAGAGGTCTTCGAGGGCGCCACGCCCACCGGCCACCATAGCCTCCACATCGGCGCCACAGTGACCTCGGAAGAGCAGAGGATCACGCTCGGCGACGCGCTCCTGACCCCCGACACCGCCGGCTGCGAAGACCTCCGCGACCCCGTGGTGGTGCCGCGTCCCGGCGGCGCGCCGAACGTCGACTACTGGCTGTTCTACACCTGCGTTCGCCCGGCCGGCAGCTCCATCGACGCGGTGCCCCTCGTGGACATTGCGGGCTGGCGCATGCCCGAAGGGGCCGAGCCGGTGACGGTCCTGGCCCCCGACGAAGTGGGCAGCTTCGGCGCCGGCGGCGTCCGCAGCCCGGCCCTGGTGGTGGATGCCGCCCCCGGAGAGCCGGCCACCTTCCGGCTGTGGTTCCTCGGCCAGAGCCGAGCCGGCGCAACCGCCGTCGGTCTCGCCCTTGGCGCCCCCAAGGACGCCTTTCCGGGCGACGAAGCGCGCGCCACCACCCCGGACCGTCCTGTACTGGAGCCTTACCGGGCCAACCCCGTGCTGCGAAGCGCCGACCGCGGCTTCCGGGGCTGCGAGGGCTGCACGATCGAAGGCCTGGGGGTCACGCGCGTGGACGACGCGGTGCTGCGCTTCTTGGTGGCACGGCGCGTGCCTCTCAGCACCGGCAGGCGCTACGAGCTCGTCCCCTTCGACCAGCCCTGGCGCCCCTGAATCCGATGCCTCGCTACCTCGCGCTCTTGCTGACCCCACTGCTCCTGGCGATCGAGTGCCAGGGCGCGGATCGCGGACCCATCGGCGCCGAGGACGCGGGCTCCCGCGCCGACACTGGGCCTCTCCCGGGGGCAGACGCCGGAGCGTTCGTCCCCGGTGTCCTCGGCGTACCCGCGACCGATGCGGACGGGGTCGAACCCCTCGGCGAAGCCATGAATCCCCCGAGCGCTGACGCGGAACGCGAGCTCGACGCCCTCGCGGCCTGCTACGACGAGAGCCCCGACGGCGGGCACTGCGAGGAGCCCGCATGCCGGCCGCTCGGCGCCTGCTGCGTCGGAAAAGGCGACTGCTGCGCGCCGACGACGCTCGCCGACCTGCCGACGGACCTCGACCTCACGAGCTGCGCCGAGCTGTCCTGTCTTGGCACAGCATGGCGCACCTTCGGACAGGACGTGGCGCTCTCGGACGATGGGCTCGCCCCGCAAGGCACAGCGACGGGGGAAGGCGGGGGTATCTTCCTGACCCCGATCCCGCTGCACAGCACCCGCGCGAGCTTCACCTTCACCTGGACACCGCCCGAGGAGTGCGGCCTGGACTGCCTCGAGAGCCTCTCGGTCGGGCTGCTGCCCTCGCAGCCCCCGCTCGGTCCGGGGGTGACCGTCTCGCCGCCGGTCGCCCTCACCTACAGCGGCGGCCGTGACAGCGTCGCCTTGGTTCTCTCGGGGCACGAGCGTCTACGCTTCGACCGGGGCGACGTCTCGACGGTCAGCCTCACGCTCGAA
>JALVDI010000422.1 GCA_027009115.1 Polyangiaceae bacterium
TTCGAACCTTCCTTTCGTTTCCTTCGGATGTGATTTGAGTGGTGAGTTATGCGTTCGCCGCCGTCATTCCGGACTCGCCGCCCGCATCCACCGCCAGGCGGAGGCGCTGCATCACGCGAGTGAAGCTCTGATGGATGCCCCGCATATCCGCGACGGCGTCCTCGATGTCCTCCCTCGCCTCGTCTCGAATGGCCGCTTGAAGCGCCGCCTGCGCCTGAGCCATGTCCGCGCGGAACTGTTTGACCGAGTTGCTGATTGCGATGGCGCCGTCCGCGACCTCCACGCATGCCTTCGTAATCTGTGCGACGGTGTCCGCCAGTTTCACCCAGTCGGCGGCCGCGGACGAGATCGTTGCAGCCGACGAAGCACCGCCAGCTCCAAGGGTCGCGATCGACGACAACACGGCTCCGACGATCTTGAGACCGATGGCGATGTAGGAAGCGGGCTTGGCCGGAAGAATCCCCCTGGCCACGAGCGCGTTGACCACGTCTCCTGCCAGCAGGAAGGCCAGGGCCACACCGGCGAGCACGACGGAGGCGCCTCCCGTAACGGCCGAAGCGACGGCTCCGATAGCGGCCACCACCGCTCCGATGAGGCCCTTGAGCCACCGGGGTAAGCCTCGCATCTTCTTTTCGAGAGCCCTGCGCGCCTTTTCGAGCTGCTGCTGCCGCTCCGCTTCGGCGATCTCTGCGCGGTTTGCGCTGTCCGCCGCTTCGGTCTCCTGGCTCTCGACGCGCTGGTCGCGTACGCGCGCTTGGACCGCACCGAGCGCGATCATGGGGTCCATCAGGGGGACGAGGATGCTCTCGAGAGCCGATACGTCGGAGGCGTTCAGTTGCGGTCGAGGTTGCGCGCCGGCCGTTCGTGTGGACGGTCTCCCATTGCGCGCCGCTTGCGTGCGACGGCGGTGGTCCGGCGCGGCTTCGACTGCGCTGACGAGGGCGGTCATGGCGCGGGGAAGCGCAGCGGCCACGGCCTCTCGGAAAGGAGCAACTTGAAGGTCTGGATTCACGCGAGGCATGATGCGATCTCCTCATAGGCTTCGGCCTCGACGTCCCGCCCGAGGTGTCGGAGGACGAGGCTCATTCGTTGTAGGTGCTTCTTCTCCAGTGGTTCGCAGTACAGGAGGACCTCGAGGGCTTCCCGAGCCATGCTCCAGCGGCGTTCTCCGATATCGCCGTCGACCATGGCAGAGATGGCCTTCACATGTGCGTCGGTGACACCTGGCAGTCGAGTCGTGGACGGCATCGGATCACCGGAGGTTGTTGACGATGGCGCTTTCACCCTCGGCAATTTTCTTGGAGAGGTTCGTTCCCAGCTGAATGATCTGGGAGCGCTGCTGCATCAGCTGCTGAAGCTGGAGCATGTTCATTTCGCTGCCGCTCGCTTCCGTACGAGAGGCTTGCTTGACGGTTTCGAGGGCGTCTTCGAGGCTCGCGAGGGTCGTCTTGCCGTCCTGGATGCCGGCGTCTGCCCACGTCAGACCGACGCCCTCGAGCCACTCGTGGAGAGGTTTGGTCTCGCCGCTGATGGTGACCATATCGCTGCCATCATCGTTGAACTCCTCGACTGAGAACTCCTCATTGGGCTGTCCGCCGTAGTCGGCCTGCATACGAGTTCGGAGAGCCAGGAGGATCTCCTGCCGCCGTGCGTAGAGTTCGCCGCGCCGCGTACTTCTGTCGATGGTGTCCATAATCGTCGTGATCTGGTCGTCCGCGCGCGCGAGCCGCCGCCGAACCAGCGCCAGGATCATCTCCGGGGTGAGCGCGACGGCGTCGTAGATGAAGGGCTCGTTGCTGGCTTCGGCGGTGCGGGCCGGTGGTATCCTGGCGAAGAGCGACCCGATGCCGACGTCCGCAAGGTTGATGGTGGGGGTGGACATGGTTTGCCTCTCTTTCTCTTTCTTTCGGTTCAGCCGCGCAGGGTCACGGCGATGACGTTGGAAGTGGGCCGAAGTTGGGGAACGCTGGGGATGTCGCAGACCTCGCTCCAGAACCCGTCGACGATCGCCTCGCTCAGTTCGAGGTCGCAGCGGCGAAGGTCTTCGGTGGTGACGCCCATCGCGGTCAATGCGTCCGCAAAGGCGCGGTTTTGGGCTTCCAGTTCCTCGCGCACCTGGGCGAGCGTGGTCTCGTGTCCGGTCATGGCTTCGTGCCTCCTTTGGGCCCCTTGTCGGAGGGGCGGAGGTCCAGTTGTCAGCTCATGGAGGAATCGAGCACGTTGCCGTGGTGGCCCCCGTCGCGTAGCTCTGGTGGATGCTGGACGAGCTAAAGTGGGACACCGCGACGGGGCTCGTGACGGTCGTGGCGCAAGACCGTCTCTCGGGAGAGCTGCGCATGCTCGCGCACGCCAACCGGGAGGCGGTCGAGGCGACCCTGCGTACGGGGATCGCGCACTTTTTCTCCCGCTCGCGGCAGCGGCTCTGGCGCAAGGGGGCGACCAGCGGGAACACTCTGCGGGTTCGTGAGATCTGGGCCGACTGCGACGGGGACGCGCTCGTCTACCTCGTCGAGCCCCAGGGGCCGAGTTGCCACACAGGAGCCAGGACCTGCTTCTTTCGCCGGGTCGATCGCGCGACGAGCGAGGCCGAGCGGGCGCTGCCGCTGCTCGAGGCGCTCACGGAGACGATCGCCCGCCGAGCGACCGCGGACGCTGACGCGAGCTACACGAAGTCGCTGCTCGACCAGGGTACCGCGAAGATTGGTGGCAAGCTCCTGGAAGAGGCCGGCGAGCTCGCCGAGGCTCTGGCGAGCGAGTCGGACGAGCGCGTCGCGAGCGAGGCCGCCGATCTGCTTTTTCACACCATGGTCGGGCTTCAGCTTCGAGGGCTGACGCTACGGGACGTCGCGGCTGTGCTGGCGCGTCGTTTCGGTGTTTCGGGTCACGCCGAGAAGGCGTCGCGGGTGTAGCTCCAGCCTCGCGTGCTCCAGGTGGCGGAGCCACCGACGCGGCGTGGCGCTCACTCCCGCGGAACCGCCGCCCAGTCGCCGGGCCGACGGTTCATCGAAGACAGGTGTGGGGCGCTGTTGGGGGGAGGCGGGGGCTCGATAGGCGCGATGGGGTCGGCGCGGCCTTCGGTGAGGGGCTCGCGCTCGAGCAACGGGAGGTCTTCGGGGACCGTCACATGGAAGTGGAACTCGTGCAGTCGGTTGTGGGCTTGCATCGGGCGCCCGAGCTCGTCGTTGGGGCGGAAGCCCTGCGCGTCGTACCAGGCGAGGAAGCGGTCGATGACGGCCTCGTCGTTGTAGTAGATGCGGACCTGGCCGTTCGTGCACGCCGCGAGGATTCGAGCGAGGGTCTCGACACGGGAGCGGAGCTCTTCGACCTCGGCTTCGCTCTTCCCTTCGTAGTTGTTCGGGTAGCGGCCCCCGCCTGCGTTCTCGACCCGCATCGCTCCGAGCAGGTAGAGATCGACGTCGACCCCACGATCGTGGGTCGAGTGACGCGGGCCGGGAGCATCGAGGTCGCCGACCGCCAGCACTTGTTCGGGGTAGGCGCGTTCGAACTCGTCCGCCGCCGCGAGGATCAGGGAGACCAGCGCGGGGCGCCCCCACCAGTGCTCGACGACGGTGTTTCGCCAGCGGCGGTAGCGGCCGCCTGCAAGGGTCGCGTGGGGCATCTGCCACTTGCACCGAGGGTAGGGCTGGCCACGCACGCACGCACGGGAGCGCGGGATGGGGAGCGCGGGGACGCGGCAGCGGTAGGGCAAGCTGGGGCGGGTCGGTTCGGCCGGGGGTTGGGTGGCCTGCGAGGGGGTCTCGAGGGCTTCTGGCTGGGCGGGCGCATCGTTGCTGTCGGTGACCCGCGCCGGAGGGGGCGCCTGGGAGGGTGGCTCGTCCGAGCCGGGGTCCGAACAGGCGAGCAGCAGCCAGGCGAGCACCAGGAGACGCACGGCCACGGAAGATAGCGCGAGTCCGTCCAGGCGCACTCTCTGCGTGGATGCGCGTTGAGTGCTGGCCAGAGGTGCTTTGGTGTCGCTATCCTTGGCCGCGCGGGGAGGCGAGGGTGCCGGTCCGCTAGCCCAAGGGAGGAGACGCGATGGTCTTCGGCAAGGTGTTCGGGTTCGTCAAGGACGGTGTTCAGGAGATGCTGATTCAGCGTCCTGACGACAAGAAAGATCTGATCATCTACAAGCACCCCGAGAACACCATCCCCCACTACGCCCAGCTCACCGTCGATGCCGACGAAGCCGCTGTGTTCTTTCGGGATGGCTCGATCGTCGGCACCCTACGCAGCGCCGGGGTGGGTCAGCGGCACACCCTGAGCTCGCAGAACATCCCCTTCCTCGGCCGAATCATCGACCAGGTCACGGGCGGGAACATCTTCGTCACGGATCTCTACTTCGTGACGATGCGTCCTCTCTACGACGTGGCGTTCGGAGGGGAGCTTGGATTCATGGAGGACCCGCTCCTCGGCGAGATGGTCACGCCCCGCATCTACGGCAAGTTCGCGCTTCAGATCCTCGATCCGGCACGCTTCATCGTGAACTACGTCGGCATGCGCGCGCCCCAGGGCAACGAGCAAGTGCTCACCTGGATCAAGGGGCAGTTCATGAACTCGGTCAAGACGGTGGTCGGTCAGGTCTGCGTGAGCGAGGAGAAGTCGCTCTTGCAGCTGATGCCGCTGCAGAACCAGATCGCACGTCTCTTCGAGCAGAACTGCCCGGACCTCGAGGCCATCGGCGTCAAGATCCTTCAAGTCTCCGATTTCAACATCAACCTCAGCGATGAGGACGAGCAAACGCTGAAGTCGGCGCAGGCGGAGATCGGCAAGGCGAAGCGAGAGGCTCGGGTGGCGCGGATCGCGATCGCCAAGGCCGAGGCCGAGGCCGCTCAAAAGCAGTTCCAGCTCGATCAGGAGTTTCAGCAGGACGCGCGCTACACGGGCCTGGCTGGGGGCGATTTCACGCGGATGGCCGCCGGCAAGGCGATGATCGGCGCCGGCCAGGGGATGGCTCAGGGGCCCGGGGAAGGCGGCGGTGGGAGCCCGATGATGGCTGGTGCGGGGCTCGGGGTTGGCTTCGGCATGGCTCAGGCATTCCAGGGGGCTTTCGCGGGCCAGCAGCCCCCTGCGGCGGCGGCTGCGCCTCCGCAACCCCTCGCTCCCGGAGCCGACGGAACCGTCACCTGTCCGGGCTGCCAAGCCAAGGTTCCCGCTGGGAAGTTTTGTGCGGAGTGCGGCACCAAGTTGGCGGCAGGCCCGAAGTTCTGCTCCGCCTGCGGGCATGAGAACGGCGCAGGGGCCCGTTTCTGCTCGAACTGTGGGACGGGGCTGCCGGACTGAGGCAGGGAGACGCGATGCGTGTCTTCGCATTGGTTGTCGCGTTCGCCTTCGGCGGAAGTTGTGGCCTGCAGGAGGGAGACAAGGGTGTGGGGGAGCCGTGCACCCGCGACGAGCAGTGCGGCGAGGGCCTGCATTGCTCCGGCGGGGTCTGTCACGGGGCCTCCGACGGGGGCGAGGACGCGGGGTAAGCCCTCGGGGTCCCGCGCGCGGACGCGAGAGACTTCAGGGGTTGGCCCCAGCCAAGCGAGGGGATTTGCGTGGTCCGAGAAGCTCTGACAGCCAGCCTAGCGAAGCAGGGCGGACGCCCCTCGTCCGGGCATCCCGCGGTAGAGCCGCGAGGGTTGGGCTTGGGTTTGCTGCTCGCCGGGGGGCTGCTTGCCACCGCGTGTGGGGGAGCGAGCGTTGGCCCAGGCACAACCGCTGCGCGCGTCGTGCGTGTGTCGGCGGAAGGAGCCGCGACGTATACGACGGACCCGACGCCGGGAGGGGTTCGAGGACCTCTGGCGACCGCGGTCGAGGCCGGTGTGCGTTGGGCAGCGGGGGGCTCCCACGAACTTCGGCCCGACGGTCGCCTGGCACAGCTCGCCGAGTGGGTGCTCGAGCGCCTCGGTGAGGATGGCGAGCCTCCCGCGCACGAGGCGATCGACTTCCTGGCACGGCATGCGGGGCTCGTGGAACCGACGCCGCACCTTCTGGTGTTGGGGCAAGCGGGGGCTTCTGCCGAGAGCATCGAAGCGGCGGTGGCAGAGCGCGCGCGGGAGCTCCTGCGTTCGCAGGACTACGACTTCTTCGGCGGCGCCGTGGTCCAGCGCGAGGCCCTCACCCTCGTCGTGGTGGCGCTGTCGACGCGTCGGCTTCGACTCGATCCCGTCCCGAGGCGGGTCGATCGAGACGAGCTCCGCCTTCGTGGCGAGATCGCAGAGGGCTACGAGCGGCCCGAGGTGGCCGTGGCACCCCCTGCAGGCGAAGTTCGGCGGGTGCGGGCGGGCAGCGGCCCCGCCTTCGACGTGCGCGTGCCGCTGGGGCCTCCGGGGCGGTACATGGTGGAGGTGCTCGCTCACGGTCCACGGGGCGACACGGTCCTGGCGAACTTCCCGGTGTGGGTGAGGACCACGCCCCCTTCTGAGCTCCGGTTGGAGGGGGAGGCGAGCGAGGATGCCGACGCGAGCCCGGAGGCGGTGGCGGACGCGCTTTTTCGGAACATCAACCGAGCGCGAGGGGAGCGCGGTCTGCCGCTCCTCGAGCGTCACGAGGGGCTCTCCGAAGTGGCCCTTGCCCACAGCCGCGACATGGTGGCGGGCGGTTTCGTCGGGCACCGTTCGTCCTCGAGCGGGGATGCCCCCGAGCGTGTGCGGGCGGCGGGCTATCGGAGCGGGTTGATCCTCGAGAACGTCGGCCGAGGGTATGGTGCGGCCGAGATTCACCGGGGTCTGATGTCCAGCCCGGGGCATCGCGCGAACGTGCTCAACCCGGATGTAACCCACGTGGGCATCGGGGTGGTCGGCTCGCGCGAGGGCGGGCGGGACGTGTTCTTCGTCACGCAGGTCTTCGTTCGCATGAACCGGCGCATCGACCCGGAGTCGGCTCGCGCGGAGCTGCTCCGACAGATCAACGAGGGGCGTGCTGCTCGTGGGGCCGAGCCCTTGGAGGCGGATCCGAACTTGAGCCGGGCAGCCCAGGAAGGCGCCGAGGCCTACTTCGCTCGGCCCGAGCTTTCGCAGCAGGATGTGGTGGACGACGCGAGCGCGAGTCTCCGCCGCTTTTCGATGATGTTTCGTCGGGTGGGCGGGTTGATGGCGGTCGTCGGAGACGTCGCCGAGGCGTCGCGGCTCGAGCCGGTCTTCGATCCGGAGTTGCGCTACATCGGCGTCGGGGTCGCCCAGGGCGATCGCGCCGATGTGCCGCCCAACAGTGTCGCCGTCGTCGTTCTGCTCGGCTGGCCCCGCTGAGAGCCCAAGGCGCCGCCGTCGGTTCGACCCAGCGCAGCCGGTGGACGCTCGCGGTCAGTAGGCGAGGGAGCCCATGTCGTTCTTGGCGGGGCCCTCGCCCATGCGGTCGACGATCCCGCCGGCGACTTCTTGGTACTCGAAGGCGTCGTGAATACGGAACGCCTCGCCGTTGTCCGCCCGAATCGTGATGTCCACGGTGCCGGGGGTGTCGTACGGGGGGCTGACGACGACGAGGGTCTCGGGGTCGATGATCGTGACCTGGCTCGCCCGCTTCGTGCCAAAGAAGACGGTGTAGCCGATGTCCGTTCGGAAGTTTCGGCCACCGATCTTCACTGGCTGCTCGCCCTGTGTGGCGCCGTTTTGGGGGTCGACGGAGAGGATCTGCATCTCTCCGCCTCCTTCGTCGCAGCCGAAGATGAGCGTGAAGGACAAGAGGGCGCTGGAGATCACCGCCGTGGCGAGCTTGTGCATGACGGGCGGACGATAGATAACGGCCTGACGCGCGGTCAAGGCCCGAGCTTGACACCGGCTTCGCCGGCTCCGCACACTGCCCTGGCGCTAGCCGGGGCAGAACGCGCGCCCGAGCCCAAGGTCGCCCTGTCTCAGCTTTTCTGACTCTCTCGTGGCCAAGCAGAACCTCCTCCTCGTCGATGCGGATTCGCGGAGCCTCCGCGTGCTGGAGGTGAGCCTTCGCAAGGCGGGCTACTCGGTGGCGACCTGCGGTACGGCCGCGGAGGCCCTCGAGATGGTGGAGCTGGCGCCGCCGGACCTGATTATCTGCGACACGGTCCTGCCCGAGCTCGACGGATTTGCTTTGGTCGAGCGCCTCCGCGAGAGCGAGGAAGCCCACGACACTCCGCTGATTTTTCTGTCCAGCGACGGCTCGGTCGAGTCCAAAGTGCGCGGACTCGAGCTCGGCGTAGAGGACTACCTGACCAAGCCCATCTACATCAAAGAGATCATCACGCGCGTCAAGCTGGTGTTGCAGCGCTTCGAGCGGCAGGGCCTGGAGCGCCGCAGTCTCACGAAGACCCGCTTCAGTGGGTCGCTCGCCGAGATGGGTCTGGTGGACCTTCTCCAGACCATCGACATCAGCCGGAAGTCCGGCGTCTTGCACCTCAGTAACGGGGGTCGCCGAGGCGCAATCTACTTCGACGCGGGGGCGCTCGTTCATGCGGAGATGGGCTCCCTCGTTGGCGAACGCGCGGTCTACCGATTCCTCGTTTGGAACGAAGGCGACTTCGACCTCGAGTTTCGTCCCGTGCGCGTCGATGAGCGGACCATCGAGACCTCCACGCAGGGCCTTCTCATGGAGGGCATGCGGCGCGTCGATGAGTGGGGCCGAATGCTGGAGCAGCTCCCGCCGCTCGACAGCGTCTTCGAGGTCGACGGGGAGGAGCTGCTGGCGCGTCTGGCCGAGATCCCCGACGAAATCAACGACGTGCTGCGCCTCTTCGATGGGTCTCACTCCCTGATGGATGTGGTCGACCAGCACTCCCAGGACGACCTGTCGACCCTGGGGGCCATCTCGAAGCTCTACTTCGAGGGCCTGATCGTCGATACGGGGCGGTCGAAGGCGGACGCCGACGAGCAGGTTTTGCCCGCCACCGATCGTGAGAATGCTGACGGAAGCGTGCCAGGCACGCCACAGAGTGAGCCGGATCGTGCGGGCGCTCAGGGAAGGAGTGCCGGGGATCGGGCGGATTCGGAGCACTTGGGAGTAGCTGGAACAGAACCTGCAATCAGCTCTGAAAACAGGGTCGGTGCTCCGGATGGACCGGCGGCGTCGGCGGTCGCCGGGGATCGCGGGGCGGCTGCGCTGGAAGAATCATCCGCTCGATCCGACTCCCCTTCGGGGAATACGAACACACACAAAGAGGAAGCCATGGCCAAGAAGGGTAGGCGCCGCAGGCGCGCCAAAGCACGCGGAGAGAGCAACGTCATCCAGTTCCCCGCCCAGAAGCAGGCCGTCGGATCGGATGTCGTCTCCGAGGAAGAGTCCACCTCGGCGCCGGAGCGTGAACCTTCCGGGTCGCACGAGGTCGAGGATGCCGGCCGCGAGGCAGAGAGCGGCGCCGGGGACGAAATCCTCGGTTTGAGCCCGGAGGTGTCCCAGCTGGACGAAGAGGCCGCGGCGATCGCTGCTGCGGCGAAGAAGGCGGAGGAAGAAGCCGCGCGTCTCATCGCGGAGGCCAAGCGTCTCGCTGAGGAGGCAGCTGCCAAGAAGGCCGCGGCGGCGAAGAAGGCGGAGGAAGAGGCCGCGGCGGCGAAGAAGGCGGAGGAAGAGGCCGCGGCGGCGAAGAAGGCGGAGGAAGAGGCCGCGG
>JALVDI010000423.1 GCA_027009115.1 Polyangiaceae bacterium
CTTGGCGATCGATCGCCGCGGCGATGGCGCGACGCACCTCGAGGGGCAGCGCCTCCGTGTGAAACCCGAGGTAGGTCGTCCCGACGCCGGGCGCGCTGCGCACCTCGAAGCGTTCGTCGGCCTCGAACATCGGCAGAAGCAGCGGCGTGATCGCGTTGATCGCCACGTCGCCCGCCCCTGCCAAGAGCCGGAGCGCCCGGGTGTTGTCGTCGCGGACCACGACGAACCGCAGACGTGGATGGGTCGGGCTGCCGTGATGCCAGTAGGGGTTCGCCTCGAGCCGAAGATGGCCCCGGGTGCGCTGCCTGAGGCGGTAGGGGCCTGCGCCGACGGGCTCGGGGTCACCCGGGCGCGCCAGGCGGCGGAGGGCGTCCTCCTCGCGCACGATGGGCATCTCGAGGTCGGTGAGGAAGGTCGCGTGCGGCTCGTCCAATCGAAAGCGCACCACCCGCTCCGACTCAGCCCACACGTGGGCGATGCGCGCATAGGTGCCCGCGTAGCGGCTCCCGAGCCGCTCGTCGACGATCCCGCGGAAGGTGGCCACGACGTCCGCCGCGTCGAGGGGGCTCCCGTCGGCGAAGCGGAGCTGCGGTCGTAAGACCGCGCGGTAGGTGAGCGGGTCGAGCTGCTCGACCTCCTCGGCGAGGTCCGGGATGACCTCGAGGCTGCGGGGATCGATGGTGACCAGGGAGGCGAAGAGGAGCCGCGAGAGCTTCAGGCCATAGGCGTCGCGGACGAAGCGTGGGTCGAGATCCTCGGCGTCGCGGGGAAGCACCACCGTGAGCGCGCTGTCGTCCTGAGGAGGGGATGGGGACGCGGCGCAGGCCGCGAAAGCAAGCAGCAGACCGAGCGCGGACAGCGCTGGAAGGGGCCCGCAGCCGGCGATAGGGTGCGCCCCATGATGCTGCGACCGCTTCTCATCTTCGCGATCGTCGTGTCGGCCCTGTGGGTGCCGCCCGTCGGAGCCCAGCCGCTCCGCAACCGCATCGATGCGCTCGTCCGCGAGGCGAACCTCGGCGAAGGGCTTGGCGTCCTCGTGGCCGACGAGCAGCGGGAAATCTACGCCCTCGCGGCCGACACGCCCCGCAACCCCGCCTCGAACATGAAGCTCGTGACGGCAGCCGCCGCGCTCCTGGAGCTCGGACCGAGCTTTCGTATGCTCACGGGGCTCTACGGACACGTCGAGGGGGGGCGCGTGTCGGACCTCGTGCTGCGGGGCTACGGCGACCCGAACCTCTCCCTGAGCGACCTCGTGTCGCTCGCCGACGCCCTGGCTGACCGAGGCGTCCGGGCCGTCGACCGGATCTGGGTCGATGGGAGCTACTTCGACGACCAGATCCTGCCGCCAGCGTTCGAACAGCAGCCGGGGGAGATGGCGGCGTTCCGGGCAGCCGTGGGCGCTGTCGCCGTCGACCGCGCCTCGTTTCTGCTGCGGGTGCTGCCGGGTCCCTCGGTCGGTGAGCCGGCCCGGGTCCGGCTCGCAGCGAGCGGTTACTTCGAGGTCGACAACCGGATGACCACCAGCGAGCCTGGCGCCCCAAACGTGATCGCCTCGCAGCGGGCCCTCGACGACGGGCGGCTGCAGCTCATCCTGCGGGGGAGTGTGCCAGCCGGCATCCTCGGCGTCGGCTACCGGCGCCGGGTCGAACATCCCCTCGTGCACGCCGGGTACGCCATGGCGGACGCCTTGGGCCGCGTCGGGATCCGAGGCCCGCGCCGGGTGGCGCTGGGGACCGGACCGGCCGGACAACCGCTCCTGACCTCGCGTCGAAGCGCACCCTTGTCGCAGCTGCTGCATCGCGTGGGCAAGAACAGCGACAACTTCGTGGCAGAGATGATTCTCAAAGTACTCGGGGCGGAGCGCGCTCGGCCGGGAAGCTCGCAGCGTGGTGCGGAGGTGCTGCAGGAGGTCCTCGCGCGCGCCGGTGTGGAGCGCGGCGCCGCGACCATCGTCAATGGGTCGGGCCTCTTCGAGGGGAATACCATCGCGCCGCGTCACCTGGTAAAGCTCCTGGGGTACATGTACCAGCAGGCCTCGGCCCGGAGCGAATACCTGGCCCAGCTCGCGATCGGGGGCGTGGACGGGACGCTTCACCGGCGGCTCCGCTCGACTCCGCCGGGCTCGGTGCGAGCGAAGACCGGCACCCTCAACGGCGTGATCTCGCTCAGCGGCTATGTGCTGGGACCGATGGTCGATGGAAGGCAGCGGGTAGTCCGCTTCAGCTTCCTGGCCAACGGTGTGAGAGGGCGCCACGGTGCCGCACGGCAGCTCGCCGACAGCATCGTCCAGGCCATCGTGGACGAGCTTTATGGCGGAACGTGAGAGCTGTTCCGGTACTGAACGAAGGCGATCCGAAGCTGGAAGCGCTCGGATGGAAGAAGCCTTTTCTGGCGCTCCTCATCAATCCGTGGCTCATGGCCTTTGAACGAAGGCGCCATGCTGGCGAGCATCGAACGCGACATCAGGCCGCCCACCCAAGGAGCGGCCCCACGGAGCGCCCCCTGCCGGTCTAGCCCTGC
>JALVDI010000424.1 GCA_027009115.1 Polyangiaceae bacterium
CTTTGTCTCACTAGAATTGGTGAGATACGGAGCTGGTTGGCGCTTCTGGTTCTGGTGTTGTGTCCATGGAGGGCGGCGATGGGGGTTACTGGCAGTCCGATGCCGCAGGAGCCGAGCGCCCGCGGGGGGCGGGGGCCGCGGTGCTTGCAGGGGCGGGGAGGGCTCGGGTAGCGTCGCGCTCCGCTGGCCGCGGCATGGGGTCGCGGCGGCACGAACGAACAGAGGAGAACGCCGATGGCTTCGGGCCGGGACGAGCTACTGCGCCAGTACCGGATGATGCGACTCATCCGGCGCTTCGAAGAGGAATCCGCGCGCGCCTACGCGATGGGCAAGATCGGGGGTTTTCTGCACCTCTACATCGGGCAGGAGGCGATCGCGGTCGGGGTCAACGATGCGCTGACGCCCGACGACTACGTGCTGCAGACCTACCGCGACCACGGCACGGCGCTGGCTCGGGGCATGGACCCGAAAGCGGCGATGGCCGAGCTCTTCGGCAAGGACGCCGGCTGCTCCCGGGGCATGGGCGGTTCGATGCACTTCTTCGACGTCGGGCACAACTTCCTCGGCGGCTGGGGCATCGTCGGCGGGCACGTCGCGCTCGCGGCCGGGGCCGCGTTCAAGTCCAAGTACATCGGCGACGGCCGCGTGACCGTCTGCTTCTTCGGCGAGGGCGCCACGAACATCGGCGGGTTCCACGAGGGCATGTCGCTGGCAGGGCTGTGGAAGCTGCCGGCGGTGTTCATCTGCGAGAACAACCAGTACGCCATGGGCACGCCTTTGACGCGGACCTCGGCCATCGAGGACCTCTCGATCAAGGCGCAGGGCTACGGGATGGCCGGCGACCGCTTCGAGGGGCACGACGTCACCCTGGTCCGGGATCGCGTCCAGCGGGCGGTCGATCGCGCGCGCCGGGGAGAGGGCCCCACCTTCATCGAGATCGAGACCTACCGTTTTCGCGGCCACTCGATGAGCGACCCGGCGAAGTACCGTAGCCGGGCGGAGCTCGAGGAGCGCAAGAAGAAGGACCCGTGCCTCGTGGCTCGCCGGCGGCTGCTGGAGGCGGGGGTCTCGGAGGAAGCCCTCGATGAGATCGACGCGGCAGTCGACGACGAGATCGACGCAGCGGTGAAGTTCGCGGACGCCGCCGAGCCGGCGAAGGAAGAGGTGATGTGGGGCGTGTACGCGCCGACCGGGGAGGGCGCCTGATGCGGACCATTCGATACCGAGAGGCCCTGCGCGAGGCGATGATCGAGGAAATGGAGCGCGACGAGCGGGTCTTCCTCATGGGCGAGGAGGTCGGCCACTACCAGGGCGCCTACAAGGTGAGCGAGGGGCTGCTCGCACGCTTCGGCGAAAAGCGGGTGATCGACACGCCCATCGCGGAGGCCGGCTTCGCGGGCGTGGGCATCGGCGCGGCGATGACGGGGCTGCGTCCGATCGTCGAGTTCATGACCTGGAACTTCAGCTTCGTCGCCTTCGATCAGATCATCAGCAACGCGGCGAAGATCCACCAGATGAGCGGTGGCCAGCTGCGAGTGCCGATCGTGTTTCGGGGACCCAACGGTGCCGCCAAGCAGGTGTCCTCGCAGCATAGCCACGCGGTCGATCCCTTCTACATCAACATCCCTGGGCTCTGGGTGGTCATGCCGTCGACGCCCCGGGACGCCAAGGGGCTGCTCAAGACGGCGATCCGCGAGGACAACCCAGTCGTCTTCCTGGAGGGGGAGACCCTCTACAACGTGAAGGGCGAGGTGCCCGACGAGGGCGTCGAGGAGCTCATTCCCTTCGGCAAGGCGCGCGTCGGGCGGGTGGGAGACGGCTGCACCGTCGTCACCTGGGGGCGCCCGTACCACACGGTGATGGAGGCGGCCGAGCAGCTCGCTGCGGACGGAATCGAGTGCGAGGTCATCGACCCGCGCACGCTGCGGCCCCTCGATCTCGACGCGATCGTCGCCTCGGTCAAGAAGACCAACCGCTGCGTCGTGGTTCACGAGCACTGGCCCATGGGTGGGCCCGGCGCGGAGATCGTCGATCAGGTGCAGCGCGAAGCTTTCGACTGGCTCGACGCGCCGATCGAGCGAGTGGCTTCCCTCGACGTGCCCATGCCCTACGCATCCAACCTCGAAGACCGCGTGCTGCCGACGGTCGAGCGCATCGTCGCGGCGGTTCGCAAGGCCACCTACCGCTGAGGAGCACCCCTGTGGCGAAGATCATCGGACTGCCCAAGCTCTCTCCAACGATGGAGGAGGGCACCCTCGTCGAGTGGATCAAGAAGGAGGGCGACCTCGTGGAGGTCGACGACCTCCTCGCCGAGGTCGAGACCGACAAGGCCACGATGGAGTTTCGCTCCTTCGACAAAGGCGTGCTGCTCAAGATCCTCGTGCAGCCGGGGGAGACCCTCGCCCCGGACACGCCGGTGGCCATCCTCGGCGAAGAGGGCGAGGACATCTCGGCGCTCTTGGCGGAGGTGGCGGCCGGGGCGTCGAAGAGCGCCCCACCGGAGCCCAAGGCGACGCCGT
>JALVDI010000425.1 GCA_027009115.1 Polyangiaceae bacterium
ACACCTCTCGGGAAGCCTGCGGCTGAAGCTCGCATCTGCACTCTCGCGCGCCCTCGAGGTGCCCTGCGCGCGGGCCGCCGTTCCCCAACGGAACCCAGCCGGGGGTCCAGCGTGTGAGCTCAGCGGCTCAGGCCGCTTGCCCATCGGACGCACAAGTCCTGCCGGAACCCGTGCGGCCAACAGGCGGACGCCGTTCCCCGACAGAACCGAGCAGCGGGTGCGGCGCACGAGCTCAGCGGCTCAGGCCGCCTGCGCACCGGACGCACCTCAACGGCAGCCCTGAATCGTCGCGACGTTCAAGGTGTAAGCCGCACACTCGAAGCCTGGCGTTCCCACTCCCCGCACGGTGAAGTAGCCGGTGCCCGAGTCGTTGCAGCCCGCGGGAGAGCAGCATCCATCCTTCCAGATGGTCCGGCTGCCGCTGCTGCCGGCGGCGACTGTCACACAGTTGCTCGTCGTCGAGCAGCTACTCATCGACGCGCAGAGCTCGTAGGAACCGGCGCCGGACGGCACCGTCAGGGTGGCGGTGAAACCGTAGTCCTCGTCGGTCGAGAACCCGCCGCATCCACAACTCGAGTCGTTCTCGGTGAAGGTCGCGCGGAAGACGTCGACGTCGCCGCTGCCGTAGATCGTCGGCATCACCTGCACCGAGGCAGGCTGACCAGGAGCGGCCTGGGTGTAGAGGGCGCCCAGGAAGTGGTTGCTGGCGCACGAGTTGTTCGACTCGTAGCCGTCGCCGCTCAGCCCGTCGTCGACGACGCCGTTGCAGTTGTCGTCGATGTCGTTGCAGGTCTCAGCGCTTGGGGCGCCCGGCGTACAGCTGACCTGCGTGCCAGCATTGCAGCGGTTGGTCGTCCGCTGGCAGGCGCCGATGCCGCAGGTCTGGGTCGCAGGCGAGGGCGTGATGTTCTGGCACGTGCCGATGTTCGTGCCGCTGCACGTCGCCGCGTTGATCGTCTGGCAGAGGTCGTCGCAATCCGTGACCACCTCGCCCTGCCCCTGGCTTGGACAGACATCGGCGGCCGTCTGGCACGCCCCCGCTCCATCGCAAGCCACGGCGCTCGCCGGGGCGTCGGCCTTGTCGAAGCAGCGGTCGCCGGACCAGCCGTGGTAGTAACCGTTGCAGTTGACGCCGCCGCACTCGCCGGCGGGATCTTGCCCGCTGGGGATGAACGAGCAGGTGCCCTCGCTGCCAGGCACGTTGCAGGCCATGCAGCCCGCGGTGCAACTCGACGTGCAGCATACCCCGTCCACGCACTGCAAGCCCGCCTGGCACTGACCTGTGGTCACACAGGCATCGCCCTGCGCGCCGCGCGCCTCGCACTCGTTGCTGCCGTTGCAGAAGGCACCGGCGTCGCAGTCGGCGTCCGACACGCAGCTCGTGGCGCACAGCCCCATCTGGTCGGTCGGTTGGGTCGTCGCCGACGTACAGCTGACCGAGGGATACAGCCCGCAGGTGTTCGAGACCAGACCGTCGCAACCGGAGTCGTCGTCGACCGTCGGACCCAGCTGACATTGGTGCGTCGCGTTGCAGGCGGGGTCGCGCCGCTGGCCCTGACAGCTCGTCGCGCTCAGACAGATCGGCGGCTCGCCGTAAGTACTCGACGGGCAGTCGCTCCCAGTCGAGCAGCAGTCCCCCGAGGCGCAGCAGAAGCCGTTCTGGCAGTGCCCGCTTCGGCAATCCGAATCCTCGTCGCAGGCCTGGCCGTCGTCGAGGTCCGGCAAGCACATGTTCATGTCGCAGTGGGCGCTGGCGTCGCACTCGGCGTCGGAAGTACAGTTCGATGCGCAGACCGGCGGGGTCTGGTCGGTGCCCCCGGAGCAGAAGCGCGTCGGGTACAACCCGCAGTCGCTCGCCACCGTCGAAGCCGTGCAGGCGCTGTCGTCGGGGACGTTCGCGGCCGTCCCACAGACGAAGTCGCTGCAGGTCGCAGCGTCTCGGGTGCCCTGACAAGCCGAGGGCGTGTCGCATGTCGGCGCACTCGAGTAGCTGCTGGGGCAATCCGAGGGGGTACGGCAGCAGTCGCCCCCCGAACAGCAAATGTTGTTGTTGCAATAGCCGCTGACGCAGTCGGAGTCCTCGTCGCAGACGCTCCCGTCGTCGAGATCGGGCACGCAGGCGACGTCGCAGTGAGCACCGGGGTCGCACTCGGAGTCGTCGGTGCATCTTCCCGGGCAGGAGGGCGGGGTCTGGTTCACCTCACCGGTGCAGTAGATCGACGCGCCAAAACCACAGTCGTTGGCCTCCACGCTAGAGTCGCACGCCGAATCGTCGGGGACACCGGAGCGCGTGGTGCACTGGAACATCTCGCAGATGATCTCGCCGCGCGTGCCTTGGCAGGTCGCGGTATCGTCGCAGGTCGCGCCGATCCCCCCGCCCCCGGGGCAGTCCAAGGCGTCGTTGCAGCACGTGCCTCCGTCGCAGCAAAAGCCGTTGTCGCAGTGACCGGCCTCGCAGTCGGAGTCCTCATCGCAGACACCGCCGTTCGGCACATCGGGCACGCAGACCCCGAGGTCGCAGTGGGCCGAAAGGATGCAGGCGGCGTCGTTGTCCTCGCCCGCGATGGTGCAGGTAGTGGCGCATCGGTCCCCCTCGTCGCCGCCCAGTTCGCAGGCGAACATCCCGCAAGAGGTCGCGGCTCCTTCGACGCAGCTTCCCGCCGAACAGCTCCCGGGCGCGACCTCTTCGTAGCCCATGCCCGCCGTGCGGCACTGCTGCTCGCCACAGTTGCTGAACTCCTCGTCGGTGGCACCGTCGCAGTCGTCGTCGACGCCGTTGCAAACCTCCGTCACCCCGGGGTTGATGTCGATGGAGTCGTCGTCGCAGTCGGGCCCCTCGCAACCGACGCCCAGGCCGTAACCGTCGGCGTCCGCGTCGATGCAGCAGCGCTCACCGATCGGGGCGCAGACCGGAAGGTCCGGCGACGCGGGACGCACCACGCACTCGAAGCCACGCGGACAGCTTGGGATGTCCGGGTTGCAGACGGCAGCGCAGGCGAACTCCCCATCGGTGAGCTGCACGCATCGGCCTGTCGGACCGCACTGCTCGTGCACCACGCAGGCCTCGCAATAGCCGACCTGCTCGAGCCCCCCGTCGGGCCCCGTGTCCATCGGTCCGCCGTCACTCCCCGCGTCCGGCCGGCCCGTGCCCGCGTCCGATGCATCCGGAGGCGTGGCATCCACCGGTCGGCCGCTGTTCGACGCACACCCAGCCAGGCAGCCCAGTACGGCCGCGACCCACCACCAAGACTTGCTCATGGAACCGTCCAATCCCCGAAACCCGCTCTCGTAGCGTACACCAAGCTCCACGGATCGCGCACGCGGGACGGCCAATCGCAATGCTCCGCAGCGAACACGTGTCCCGTCCACGGATCGCGCACGCGGGACGGCCGCCATCTCCGGCTGCGCGCAGCAGGGCGGAAGCCCCAGGGATCGCGCACGCAGGACGGCCGCCCATCCCATGAGATGGCCATTTGCGCTCGTGCCCAGGGTTCGCGCACGCGGGACGGCCCCTCGGGCATCGCCGATCATGGATCGCCGTCGCGAGCGGACCCCTGCGGCGACGCCGGCGAGGAAGTCTCGAGGCTGGAGGCGCGACGCGCAGGAGCGTGCCCTCGCGCGCGGCGCATCGACAGGGAGCGGGGGTTCTCGCGCTGGGCTCCGGGGGCAAAGCCCCTGGCGCTCACTCGGGCTCGCGGATCTGCAGAAGCTGCCGCGCCGCCACGTCCCGCAGGATGCTCACCCGTCCGCTCGGCCACTGGACGACGAGCTCCTCGACGCGCTCGGCCTCGCCCAGTCCGAAGTGGGCCACGCGCTCGCTCTGCCCGAGAAAATGTGTGACCGATGCGAGCTCCCGGACCTGCTCGCGCCCACCGGCGCGGACCCGCACCCGAGCGCCGAGCCCTTCCGGGGAGGTGGCCGTTCCCTCGAGAGCGACGCGCAACCACGGCCGGGCGTCCCCCCCCTGGTTGCGGAAGAAGCGGCCGCGGCCGCCGTTGTTCACGACGTAAACATCGAGATCGCCGTCCCCCTCCGCGTCAAAGACGACGAGCCCTTTCCCGCTCCCGCGGTCGGTGAAACCGAGATCGTCGCGCCGGCGAAAGGCGCCCCCCTCGTTCTCCCACAAGCGCATGCGATCGTCGTTGAAGGCGTCCTCGAATGGGAGGTCGCGCAGGCGCATGCCGTTGGTCGCGACCAGGTCGAGGTCGCCGTCGTTGTCGAAGTCGAAGAAGGCCGTGCCCCACCCCCAGCCTGCGTCCCGCACGCCGAGATCGGTGGCGTCCTCGAAGGTCCGATCGCCGCGGTTGCGGTAGAGCCGGTTGCCGCTGCTCCCCCACTGGCAGCCGACGCGGGCACACACGCCGGAAGGATCGAAAACCGAGGTGACGAACCAGTCGAGGTCGCCGTCGCCATCGAAGTCGCCGACCGTCGATCCCATGCCGTTCTCATCGCCGCCGAGGCTCGCCGTCCGAAGCCCCTCGGAGAAGCGGCCGCCTCCCTCGTTCCAAAAGAGCCGCGTGTTGCCGAAGTCCGCCACGACCAAGAGGTCCGGGCGAAGATCGCCGTCGAGGTCCGCGAACGCCGACGCGAAGCCGTAGGTGCGGCACAGCGCCTCGCCCCGCAGGCAGCGCGCCTGATCGCCGGCGACCCCTGCGCTGAGGGTCACGTCCTCGAAGAAGCCCGGCGCGCTCGCGCCGAGGTTGTGCAGCAGCCGCTGATGCGGCGCCGAGACCCTCACGTCGAGCCACTCCGTCAGGTGCAGATCAGGCCACCCGTCGCCGTCGTAGTCACCCACCGCAACGCTCTGGCCGCCGTAGAGCTCGTCCCCCTCGAAGGCGACGCCGCGGACGAGCGCCTCGTCCACGAAACGCCCGCCCTGCTGCATGTAGAGGCGATAGCGTGCGCCACGGACGCCCAGGGAAGTCAAGACGAGGTCGAGATCGCCGTCGCGATCGATGTCGGCGAAGGCTGCGCCGTTCGTCGCACGGGCTTCGGCGAGCCCCCAGGCCGCCGCCACGTCCTCGTAGCGTCCGTCCTCGCCGCGGCGGTAGAGCCGCGGGGGGCCGTCGAGCTGCGTCACGAGCAGTTCCGGCGTGCCGTCCCCGTCGATGTCGCCTACGGCCGCCCCCCCCGCCATGACGTTCGACTCGCACTCTTCCCGGGGCCCCACGAGGCAGTCGAAGGCCGGCACGCGGTGTTCATCGCCGAGCCCCACGAGCCCGCCGACCTCCAGGAAGTGGACCGGCGGGCTCGCCCCTGCGTCGGGTCCCGCGGCATCGGCGGCACGCGCCCCGTCGCGACCGGCGGCGTCTGCCGGAGCGTCTGCCGGGGCGTCGCTCCGCCCGGCCGCGTCGGCCTCCGGTGGCGAGGCGCCCGAGCAGCCGAGACCGAGGAGCAAGGAGCCGAGCAGGAGGCGCACCGATCGATCCTAGCAGTCCGCCCCCGTGTCGACCGTGACCGTCCGCGCTCGCGAGGGTGCCCCTGCGTGATGTAGCCCGGCGAGCCTTGAAGACTTCGGAGGCGTCATGCGCCGCGCAAGGCCGTGCTCCCGAGCGTGAAGCATACGGTGAGCGACTGGAAGAGGCTGCCGGCGGCTTCCGAGAGCGGGCGAAGGCACGCGTGGACGCGGCGAGCTGGACACGGCAGACTTGGCACCACCCCCCGATGACCAACCGCCCCCCGCCGATCGGACCGACCCTCTTCACCCTCTTCGGGATGAAAGCGCGGGTGGCGGCCCTGCGCGATCGCCTGTGCGACCCAAGGGCCACAGACCGGGAGATCCTCCTGGCCATCGAGGAGGCCAACCGATGGACCCTCGCCGTCGAAACCTTGCTCGCCTCCCGCGAGCTGTGTTCGATGCGTGGCTCCCTCGACGAGATCGAGGAACCGGAGCAAAGCGAGTGAACCGCCGGCCCGAAGTGGCCGACCCAGCCCTCGAGGTGCCCCCGGCCCCGGGCTCCAAGGACGCCGCCCCAAAGGCGCCGACGAGTCGTTCGTTGGCGGACCGCCCGGACGCACCGCCGGCCCGAGATTCGGGCCGGCGTGGTGGGTGGGACAGGGGTCGAACCTGCGACCACCGCCTTGTAAGGGCGACGCTCTACCGCTGAGCTACCCACCCAGAGGGCTTCGTATAGCGAGCCGCGCCTCAAAGGCCAAGCCGAAGGCGGCGAGCCCACCGAAAACGGGCTCAGAGCCCGAGGCGCGTCAGCACGGCCTCGAGGTCCACCGGGGGCGCGCCGGCCGATCGCGTGACGTACCACCCTCCGGTCGGCCGCGTTCGGGCGGTCCCCGTCGGACGAAAAAACGGGGACGGGTTGGCCAGCGCCGACTGGGTCGCCTCGGGGCGCGAGACACACTCCTCCAGACAGTAGAGGACGTCCGCGGGCGTTGCGCCGACCCGCGCGCACCGGCTGCGTGCCTCGCTCGGAGTGGCCGCAAGGCGAATCAACACGTCCACTCGGCGCGCGCTCTGGCAGCGCCCCTCGCTTGGCTCATCCTCGTCACTGGTGGGCGGCGGGCAGCGCGCCTCCTCGGCGCTCGGGTCCAGGCGCGCCCGGAGCCACTGGCTGGAGGCACCGATGGCGGCCAGGCGTGGAGGCGCCGCGCCACCCAACCCGCGGGCCACGGCGTCGGCGGCCCGGGCCGCGCGGCACCAGGCAAGACGGTCGTTGGCCTCGCTGCGGTCGCGGCGGACTCGGCCCGACCACGGCGGTGTCGCCCACCCCCCCTCGGTCAGGTCGTCGCAGCGGAGGGACGGATCGCGCGGCAGCTGCAGGTCCACGTGCCCGACCACCGCCACGTCCACGTGCTCCAGGAAGGGGCCCATCGCGCGCAGACCGTGCCCCAGGCACTCGAAGGCGTTCGCGCCCCCCTCGCAGGCGGTCGTCTCGCCGAACTCGTGCCGCCCGGACGCGAAGAAATCGTCGCTCCCGCAGCTCACGCGCCACTGCAGTGGGGTATCGCCCACGAGCGCGATGGTGCAGAGGCGACCGATGGCCGCGCGCACGCGCGAGAGCGCCTCGGCGGCTTGCTGGAACGTCGTCGCGGGGATCGTCGCACGGCAACGCTGTTCGAGCTCGACCAGGCGCGCGGTGTCGACGGGCTCGGGGGCTGGCGCCTCGGCCACGATGGCCGGGGTGGTCGCCCCCGCCTCCCCTTGGTAGCCCAGCCCGGCGCAGGGCTGCGCGATGGCGATCGGGCTGGCGACCAGCAGGGCGAGCAGCCGCATCAGCGGCCTCCCGCGAGATCGACCAGGCTCGCCACGTCGACCCCGAAGAAGAAGCTCCAGACCTCGTCGTCGGGGTGCGGCCAGGGCGGGTGAAGAAGGAAACCGACGGTCAGCAGCCGCGGCGCGATCTGCGGCACGCCCCAGTTCATCGCCGCCATGAGCCCGGCGCCGACCCGGCTGCCCCGCCCATCGTCCCACGCGATGGCGGCGGTGAGCGGCAGCGAGAGCTCGAACAAGAAGCCGTACTTCAGGTGCAGGTCCGTGTAGAGCACCGGCAGCAGGAGCCCAATGGCGCCCGGCTCGGGCCCGGAGACAAAGACGCCCAAGCGGGCGTCGCCAAGGACGCCGAAGCGCAGCTGCCGTCGCTCGCTGCGACCGAGGCTCGCGACCACCCGCGGCTCCCACGCCCGCAGCGCCGCCGATGCGAGGCACCGTGGGCTGCGGCCGTCATCGACCGCGAGGTGGACGTAGACGAGCTGGTCGACGTGGACGCCCGCAGGGTTCACGTGCTCTGACGACTCCTCGGCGAGGGGACAGCTCGGCCCCCCGCTGATGCGCGTGGTGAAAGCGGGCGGGCGGGCGTGGCCGAAGTCGCCCTCCTCGTCGCCGATCACCGGCGCGAACTGGGACACGGCGGTCGGAGCACCACGGGAAGGATGGTTCCAGGCCGCCGCGAAGCCCTCGGGGGTGGTGAGGCGGAAACGCAGGGCATCCCGCCGGCGCACCCAGGCGAAGGTCCGCGGGTCATCGCGGCGGACGCCTCGCCACGCGGGCAGCTCCGGGTGGCCGACGCCGCCCCGAGCCACCCGCTGCAGCCCCGCCGGGATCCAGTCCCGCCCAGGGTCCAGCACACCGATCCGCCCGAGCGACGCCGCTTCGAGGGAGCGGCAGCCGCCGTGCGTCTCGACGCGGACATCGACAAAGCCGCGAGGCAAGACATACCGGCGCCCCTCGCCACGGAGCGGCTCGCGGCCGACGCAAGCGATGGCGCCCTGGGGCACTTCGAGCACGGAGCCGGCGACCGCCGCGAGCAGGGGCGTCTCGGCGACCGGCGCGCACTGCCGCTCGCCCTCCCTCTCTTCGAGGCCTTCGGGCGTCACCCGCGACAGTCGATGTTCGACACAAACCTCGGCGCCGCGGAAACGCCGATCCATCGCCCCCACGTCGGCGAGCCGCGGCAACGGCAGCCCGTGGAGCGCGCCACCGACCTGCCGCACGCCGTAGCTCGCTGCGAGACACACGTGCAGCTCGCCCGCGAGCGACTTCATCTGCGCGAGGGAGGGCGCGAAACGGTCGCCCTCGTCGCCGTAGCGGCGGCTCATCTCGCGAGCGAGGTAGCGGGGATCGATACGCAGCCCCCCCGCGCCGACGCTCACGTCGACGGGCTCGCCCTCCCCAGCGCAGGCGGCCCGGGACGACACCCCGGCCTTGCGCACCAGCCGCGCAGCGCCCGACGCAAAAGCCGCCCGCAGCTCTTCCCAGAGCGTGGGGTCGTCCGCGGGCGCGAAACGAAGCCCCTGCGGACCGGCCCAATCGGGTCGCAGCAACGGCCGCGGCGCACCGTCGGCGAAGTAACTCTGCAGGGGCGTCTCCCCTCCGGCCTGCAGGCGCCCGAGAGGATAAGGGCGGCTGTGCGGCGGTGCAGCCCGCACGCGCCAGCCCGCGCCGCACGGCGGCAAGGTCTGGGCGTCCTGGCCCACCCTGAGGCTCACCGCCTCGGCCCCCCCACGCGACCCGGGACACTCGAAGTGCAACTCGAGGGCGGCCGCCCCGCAGCGGGGAGAGACCCGAACGACCTCGAGGCTACCGCGCTCGCCGCCCGGTCTCACCCGAAAGGCTCCACCGGGAGCCAGCAGGTAGTCGCTGCAGTGATCGACGAAAATCGACGCGATCGCCTCCGGCGCGCCTCGCCGCCGCCCGTAGGCGGTGGTCGTCTCGCCGGGCTCCCATCCGAGCCGCTCGAGCGCTTCGACCACGTGCATGCGACCCCGCAGTGGCCGGAAAGGCCCGTCGACCGAAAGCGCGTACTCGCATCCTTCGTCGAGGGTGAGGCGCGTCGCGAGCGTCACCGGGACGCTGCGGACCTCGTCCCCACCGAAACAGCGCGGGGGCGTCTGCGCGGCCGCGGAACCGGCGGCGACCCAGAGCGCCGAGGTGAGGAGCGCGCGACAGAGAAGCGTGTCCGATGCCATGGGGCACTTCTGACCGGACACCCACCGGCGTTCAAGGGGGCCACCGGCCTCAGTCTGGGGCGCCGAAGAAGCCGGAGGCGCGGGTGAGACGGCGCACGCT
>JALVDI010000426.1 GCA_027009115.1 Polyangiaceae bacterium
GACGCGGCGAGCACGCCCGATCCGCTCATCCTCGACGCGGGCTTGCGGCTGCGCGGCGCCATCGATCTGGTGGAGCGCGACGATCAGGAGCGCCTGCGCGCAACGGACCACAAGACGGGGCGCGTACCGGCGACGATCGTCGCCCAGCTGAGGAAGCACGGCGTGTTCCGCATCGACGGCGGACGGGTGCTGCAACCGCTCCTCTACGCCCTCGCCCTCGAGAAGCTCTACCCTCAGGCCGAGGTCGTCGGTGGGCGGCTCTTCTACTGCACGCGGCGCGGTGAGTTCCGTCGCTACGATGTGCCCCTCGACCAGGCGGGCCGAGACGCCGTCGCGCAGGTGGTGCGGGTCGTGCGCAAGCATCTATCGCAAGGTTTCCTTCCAGCGGTGCCCACGAGCGGAGCCTGCCGCTGGTGCGACTACCGCGCCGTGTGTGGACCCCACGAGGAGCGCCGCGCCGATCGCAAACCCCACGCCAGCCTCCAGGAGCTGGAGCGCCTGAGGGAGCAGCCATGAACGACGCCGACGCCCGCCACCGCATCCGCGAGGAGCTGAACGCCACCTTCCTGGTGGAGGCCGCCGCCGGCACCGGGAAGACGACCGCGCTCATCGACCGCATCGTCTCGACGATCGCTGCGGGCGGCGAGCTGGACCGCATGATCGCCGTCACCTTCACCGACAAGGCCGCCGGTGAGCTGAAGCTCCGGCTCCGCGAGCGCCTCGAGGCCGCGCGGCAGGAGGCCTCGAGCCCCGCGCTTCGGGAGCGCTTCGTGGGAGCGCTGCGGGCGCTGGAGCGGGCGCTGCTGGGCACCATCCATGGCCTCTGCGGCGAGCTCCTGCGGGAGCGGCCGGTGGAGGCGGGGGTCGACCCGGCGTTCGCCGTGTGCAGCGAAGAGGAGGCGCAGCGCTTGATCGCCCGAACCTTCGATGCCTGGTTCCAGCGGGTCCTGGCCGACCCGCCGCCGGGCGTCGCGCGGGTCCTGCTCCGGCGAAGCGTCGGCGGTGGACCGCGCGACGAGCTCCGCCGCGCGCTCGCCGAGCTCATCGAGCGTCGAGACTTTCCGCGGCTCTGGAGCCGCCCGCCTTTCGACCGCGACAGGCGCCTGCGCGAGGTCCTCGACGCAATGCGTTCGGTCGGTGAGCTGGCTGGCCTCGAGGCCGACCACGACGACTACCTCTTCCTGTCCGTCGACGCCTTCCGGCGCTTCGCCCGGGAGGCCGACGCGCGGCTGCAGACCCTGGCGCGCCGCGAGCTCTCGGCGGAGGCGCACGCCCGACAGGAGGCTCGCCTCTTCGACCGGATCGAGGCGGAGCTTCGGGACTTCGCCCGCGGCCGGCACCGCCACTGGAAGGGGCGCGGTGGCTTCGGCGGCCGGCGCGACGAGGTGCTCGCGCGTCGCGACGAGGCCCTCCGGCTCATCGATGCGTTCCTTTGCGACGCCGAGCAAGACCTCGCGCCCCGGATCCAGCGCGAGCTCCTGCCGCTGGTCGACGAGTACCAGGCAGCCAAGCGGCGGCGAGGTGTCCTCGACTTCCTCGATCTGCTGCTCGTGACGCGGGCGCTGCTGCGCGACCGCGACGAGGTGCGGGGCCAACTTCAGCGGCGTTTCACCCACGTCTTCGTCGACGAGTTCCAAGACACGGACCCGCTTCAGGTCGAGGTGCTGTTCTTGTTGGCGTCCGCGGACCCGGCCGAAAAAGACTGGCGGAAAGTCCGCCTCGCGCCCGGCAAACTCTTCGTGGTCGGCGATCCGAAGCAGGCCATCTATCGCTTCCGGCGCGCCGACCTCGCGGTGTACGAGCAGGCCAAGCAGAGCGTCTTGCGCGCGGGCGGCGAAGTGCTGGAGCTCTCGACGAGCTTTCGGGCGTTGCCGGCCATCCAGCGCTTCGTCAATGCCGCCTTCGCGCCGCGGATGGGCGAGGGGGACCCAGGCCGCCAGGCCCGGCACGTTCCGCTGGCTCCGTCCCGAACGGAGCTCACCGAGCGCCCCGCGGTGGTGGCGCTCCCGATCCCTCGTCCCTACGGCGCTATCCGCACACAGCCTTATGGGCCGGCGGTGGCGCGCTCGACGGCGGAGGCGGCGGCGGCGTTCGTCCACTGGCTCGTCGGCGACAGCGGGTGGACGGTCGGCGACGAGAAGCGCCCGGTCCGCTACAGCGATGTGGCGTTCCTCTTCACGCGCATGGCGACCCAGTGGAACGACGTCGTGGGCCCCTACGTCCGCGCGCTCGCGTCCCGCGACATTCCCCACGTGCTCCTCGGCGGGCGGACCTTCTACGAGCGGGAGGAGATCGCGGCGTTGCGTCAAGTGTTGACCGCGATCGAGTGGCCCGACGACGCCCTGGCGGTCTACGCGACGCTGCGAGGTCCCTTTCTCGGCTTCGAGGACGCGACGCTCTTTGGCTTCCGGCAGAAGGCGATCGAGAAGCTCGGACGCGACCCTCACCCCTTCCATCCTTTCAGCGACCGGCGCGCGCTCGATCTCGACGAGGGCGAGCGCGAGGTCG